>JACRPW010000001.1:0-49317 GCA_016223005.1 Deltaproteobacteria bacterium
GAACAAAGCACGACCCATGCTTCGCATGGGTGCCCCGGGCGCGACAAAAGCGAGGAGTGAGGCGTATTTTAAGCATACGCCGCAACGACCTGTCTGCGTGCAACGCACAGGCAGGCAACGAAGGTATGCGAAGTTATGACGCTATGTATAGTTTATGCTAATTCATAAGGAAAGGCAACCAATCTATGAGATCTATGAGATTGTTTTTCCTATATTGTTTTTTACTGTTTTGCCTTGCTTTTCAGGTTAGGTTTTGGTAAAAGGCAAAAAAGGAAAGTGAATAAGAACTTGTTAGGTATTTAGAGTTAAAATGGAAGGATATTTATGGTCATTCTCGGCTCTTGTAAGTGTTGTCGTGGTCGTGTTAGCCATGAAGCTAAATCTTGTCCCCATTGCGGACAGCCAAATCCAGTCACGAATCCCTGTGGAGACTCATTGCAAAATATTATATCGTCCATACAAGCAGGCGATACTGTAAATGCCTGCAAATTGGTTAGGAATGCAACTGGCTGGTCGTTACTAGAGGCGAAGCAATTTGTGGACTCATTGTGTGTGTGAGGTAAAATTATTTAGGGGAAAATAGGGACATTGACCATTAAAAGACAATGAAAGCCTAACCATTCACTTAGAAATCCCACAACCTCTGCTCTATCGCTTTTAACAGCCTCTTCAGTGTTTCTGTCTGGAAAGCAGATATTGAAACAGCGTCAAATCTCCTGCAAAGATTTTTTAAAACTTCTTTGTCAACCTTATCCTCTTTATTAAAAACCAGAATGCTGGGGATATTATCAAGTCCTACATCTTTAAGGATTTTATGGACAGAGTCAATCCTTTTTTCAAAATTCGGACTGCTCACATCAACAAGATGGACAAGCAAATCAGCATCCTTCATCTCTTCAAGTGTCGCCTTGAATGCAGTCAATAAATCCTCTGGCAAATCTCTTATAAAGCCGACTGTATCTGTGATTATTGCATCCCTCTCTCTTGGAAACCGCAGTCTCCTTGAGGCTGTATCAAGGGTCGCAAACAAAAGATTTTCAGTAAATGTCTCGCTCTTTGTAAGCGCATTTAAAAGCGTTGACTTGCCTGCATTTGTATAGCCGACAATGGATATAATCGGTATGCCTGTTTCTGCCCTGCGCCTTCTCCTTTCATACCTGCCTTTGCTTAATATTTTTAACTGTTTTTCAAGATGTGTAATCCTGTCCTGCACCCTGCGTCTGTCATTCTCAAGTTTTGTCTCGCCGGGGCCCCTTCCGCCAATGCCCCCTTCAAGCCTTGATAATGCTGTTCCCTTGCCTGTTAATTTAGGCAATAAATATTTCAACTGCGCAAGTTCAACCTGCACCTTGCCGTCCCTTGAGTGCGCGCGGTTTGCAAAAATATCAAGAATCAACTGCGTCCTGTCAATTACCTTTAATTCTGTGATTTCTCCAATCTCCCTAACCTGTGTCGGCGTCAGTTCCTGATTGAATATGAGCAAACCTGCCTCATTCTGCAGCGCCTTTACAATGAGTTCCTTGATTTTCCCCTTGCCCAAAAGATATTTTGGATTGATTTCTTTCGGCCTCTGGATGATTGTGTCAAGCACAGAGATATTGTCTGTCCTTGCAAGTTCCTTTAATTCCTCAATGGATTCTCCCTGTGTTTCTTTATCCTCTTTTGAAACGCTTACAAGTATTGCCCGCTCCCTTTTATCATTCACATCCCTTGTAATCGCCCTGCCCATCTCATCCTCAATCGCAGAGATGCGCTCATTAAACTGCATTTCAAATCTATGAAACTGCATCGCAGGATGGATTTCATAAGGTTTTGCATCCAGGTTAAAAGGCAATAAGTGGGCAAGATAAATATTCCCCGGAAGTCCGTTTTCCAAAACCTCGATTGCAGCCATAATATCCAGCCTTAAAATGGCAAGGTCAGTTAAGTCATCCTGAGAAAGAGGTTCATTTTTTAAGTGCGTGTGAATGCACCTGACGCCGCGAAGCCGCTTTCTTCCAAGAGGATATTTTTCAAGGACAGGGATAACAATCTCTTTTTCATCGCCGACAATCACATATTCCACAAACCCCTGCCTGTTTACAATAAGACCGATTTGGCGGTTTATCTCTCGGGATATCTCTGTAATATATCGGGCGAGTTCAGGTGTGATGAGTTGAGATGCAGGAATTCTGCGGTTATAAATCCTCTGAATCCTTTTTATCTCATTTGCCTTAAGTCCGTTTGTATTGCCGTGTATGATTGGGATGTTGTTGCTCCTTTATGGTTAGTTCACGCTGAAAAATGCCACGTTCTATGACTTTGTCATGGCGCCCTGTTTGCTGTAATTTTAGTTAATCATCAGGAATGAGGCTGCATAGCAAGGCTGGAAACATCTATAAGTAATTCTATTTTACAGGTTTCTCTGGGAGCCAATTTTAATTCCCATGAAGGCAGCCAGCAGAGTCCCTGAAAGTTTTTTTCAAAACCTGCCTCTGATAAAGATACGGTTTCAACAGGATATATATATAGATTGGCAGTAGGTTTAAACTGCATCTTAAACTTTAAGCCTAACCAGTCCTCTTGAAGTTCGAACTCTTCCATCATGCCTAAATTTTGCTGCTTCATTCCAAAACCAATAAGGATGTTCCATTCTGATAAGAATACTGTATGTAAAGGGAGGGTATCCAGATTGGTTATCTGATAGACAATCTTTATGGATGATTTTTGAGCAGGACAAATCTTTTTTTGGAGTCCAACATGCTTACTAGATACCATGCCATTATAATACAACAGCACATCTGAGTTATCTCTGTTAATCTTGTATGTATAGTCTGCATCAACAAAACTTCCGCAATCCATATAGTTTCCTGATAGAAAGGCATCTATGGGTGTATCAGGTGCTGCAAAATGGTCAACGAGGGAGCGCCTCTCATAGGTATCATAGATAAGTGCCTTTTCCAGACCTGTCTCTTTTGATGCAAAGGGTCCATGAATACTTTTTGCCACGCCTTGTCCTGTTTTTGTTTCAAGAGGTCTGATTTTATTGTGATACCCTTCATATCGTCTTGTAAGGACATTCGTCAGATTATAGGGAACTGGTTTAAAGTCCAGTTCCTGAACTACCCCGCCATTATGTGGTTTCAGGTAGATATTAAAGTCAGGGGTCTTGATAAGTATCTCCTTCTTGTCATCAGCATCAAGATCATCTACCTCGACTCTCGTCCCTTGATAATCGCCCGCTTCTTCTAAAAGATTTTCTGCTATAATAAGTGGCGAGCTGTAATCTGTGAACTGTGAGCTGCTAACTGCTTACTTACCATCAGCATCCTCTTATGCATCCAGTTTGCCTCACTGTATTTTGCCATAAAGTTACGCCACATTCCGCCCTGAAGAAATCTCTTTATCCTTTCACCGTCCTGCCATGTCTTTATATCATTTACCAGATTTGTGTATTCAAATGATGCCTCTGCGGGCAGCGCCCATTCACCCATTTCCATATATGAAGTTGTTGGGAGATAAACTCTGCCGCATGGATTATTGCCTGCAATGTATTCAGAAAATGTTATAGGTTTTATCCACTCAAGATTAGATGTTAATACCTCTGAAAACCTTTCAAGCCATCTATCAATATAAACCCACTTATGAGTATCGGGCCATGCACCAAATTTCTCGCCGTCATCAGCAAACACAGTAAGTGGTGAGTGGTGAGTAGTGAGTGGTGATTTCTGTTCCAATTCATTCAGGTGTTCAATGAATTTTTCAGGTGACTCAAAGGGCATAAGATAACGTAGCCTTTCACTGCCGGGAAACACCTTTAAAGGATACCCCATTTCCTCTGTTAAGTAATACCCTGACAGATTTTCTTTCTTAAGTCCTGCCTTTACAAAGTGATAGTCATCAACAACAACATATTCAACACCTGCTTTATGTAAAGATTTAGGCAGGCGTGGTTCCCATACCCTCTCTGTAAGCCAGATACCCCGCGGTCTAACCCCAAAGGATTCATGTAATTTATCTGACATCAGTTTTATCTGCCCAATCCTGTCCCCTTCAGGAATAGCAATAAGAACAGGCTCATAATATCCACCTCCCAGCATCTCAACCTGTCCCCGTTCAATCATTGTGCCAAGAAGTTCAATATATTCTTTATGGTTCTCCATAAGATAATCCAGAAGATACCCTGATATATGGAGAGATAATTTTATGGATGGGTAGTTTGAAAGTATCTTAAGAAAGGGCAGATATGAATTTTTGTAGGCATCTTCAATTACAAAACCAAAATTACCTACAGGCTGGTGATTGTGTATGCAGAAGATAAAGTTTGTCAATGTCTTTTTTCCAAATCTCTTTCCAAATCTCTTTCTTGCCAAATCCGTTGATAATCTATATCATATATCCACATGGATAAGCAAACATTAGAGGCGTTGGAATACAATAAGATTATTGAAAGGTTGTCTTCCCTTGCCATAACATCCTGCGGTAAATCTCTGTGCAACTCTATCAAACCTTCTACAGCACTGCAGGATATAAATAATGCACTCCTGGATACCTTTGAGATGCAGGAGATTCTAAAGATTCACGGGGAATTGCCGCTTTCATGGATAATTGATGTAAGACCACATCTGAAGAAATTATCAGTTGAAAATGCCTATCTCCTTCCCGAAGAATTTTTACAACTCAAATCTACCTTTACCGCAATCCATTATATAAGAGATTTTTTTCCGCCCATATCTAAAAAATATCCAAGAATATCTTTGAAGGCTTCAAATCTGTGTATATACAATCAACTTTTGGAAGGGGTAACAAAGACCTTTGATGAAAAGGGCTGTATAAAAGATAGTGCCTCCCCTGAACTTTCATGGATAAGAAAAGAAATTCTTGAGGTAAGAAACAGGGCAAGAAATATATTAAACGAACTCTTAAGAAGGCAGGATTTGAGACCCGCGTTTCAGGATGATTTTATAACCATAAGGGACGACAGGTTCTGTCTTGCACTAAAGTCGGATTTTAAGGGCAAGATGAAGGGCATAATCCACAGTGAATCCGGAAGCGGTGAAACATACTTTATAGAACCATTTGAAACAGTAGAACTCAATAATCAACTCACCATACTTGCAAAAGACGAAAGAGATGAGGAGATAAAAATATTAAAAAAACTGTCAATCGTTGTAATGGAAAGAAGGGATGACATTACAAAGGATATTATCCTCCTTGCAGAGATAGACATGATATATGCAAAGGCAAAATTCGGCATTATGCTGAATTCAATAAAGCCTGAGGTTTGTAATGGCGGCGATGTGCATATAATAGATGCAAGGCATCCGCTTCTTGCATTAAAAGGCAGTGTTGTGCCTGTTGATATGTGTCTTAAATACGATAAGAAAGTCTTTGTAATATCAGGTGCAAATACAGGGGGCAAGACAGTTGCTTTAAAGACTATTGGACTTCTGACACTTATGGCTCAGTCAGGTTTTACAATACCAGCGGTAGAGGGGAGCAAGATAAATATATTTGATAATGTAATTGCAGACATTGGCGACAGGCAGGACATACAGTTAAACCTTTCCACATTTTCAGGTCATCTAAAAAGGCTTGGAGAAATCATGGGCACTGCTGGAGAAAATACCCTTGTGCTTATAGATGAAATCTGCGACGGCACAGACCCTGTAGAGGCAGGGGCATTAAGTCTTGCAATGCTTGAAAGGCTTGAATTCCTTGGTGCAGTAACAGTTGTAACAACACATCTAAACACCCTCAAGTCCTTTGCATACACAAATGACTTTGCTGAAAATATATCTGTAGAATTTAATGAAGTAACCTTAAAACCCACTTATAAACTGATTTACGGTATACCGGGTCAAAGCTGCGCTATAACCATTGCAGAGAAATGGGGTATAGAAAGGGATGTCATAAAAAAGGCAAAGGAGTATCTTAAAGGCACAGAGGGCGCAGGCATTGAATTTATAAAGACACTTGAATATGAAAAAAAACTCCTGATGGATGAAAGGTTGAAATTAGAAGAATTGAGCAGAGAAACTCTGCAAATAAATGAGAGAAGGAAGAAGGCAGTAAACAGATTTGATGAGGAAAGGCATGAACTTATTGAGAGGGAAAGGAAAAAGGCAGAGGAGATTATAAGGCTCGCAGAAGGGGAATTAAAAAAGATAATTGAAGAAATAAGGGCTCATGGGTTCAAGGACTCAAGGGTGCGAAGAGAGGCATTGGAAGAAATAAAAACCAAAACACTTGAGGCACTGAAAACAGAGAAAAGGAAGCCATCTTATACTCCAAAGGTTGGCGATGTCGTAAATATTATGGGCAGGCAGAATAAGGGGCGGATTATAGATATAGATGAGGATGCGGGGCAGGCAGAGGTTTTGATAGGCAGTATTAAGGTTAGGATGTCGTTTGAGAGTATTGAGTTTGCTGAAAAAAGGCATGGGGAAATAGCAGGTGATAAGTTATTTTCAGCCTTTACAATTCAGCCTTCAGCCTCATTGTCGGATGTTTCCCGTGAGATAAACATCATAGGCTTAACAATTGATGATGCCATGCCAAAGGTTGATAAATTTATAGACAACGCCTTGCTCAGCAGTATGACAAGTGTTGTGATTATACACGGCGCAGGAACAGGCAGACTGCGAAACGCTGTCCACGAATACTTAAAAAACCACAAGGCAGTCAAAGGGTTTCATTATGCTGACATAAAACAAGGCGGCAGCGGCGCAACAGTGGTGGAGTTATAGGAAATGGATTATAAAAAATCGTTTACTGTGCGAGATCTTCCAAAATCTGAAAGACCCCGTGAAAGGTTGCAGCAGTTTGGACCTGAGGCGCTTTCTCTACAGGAACTTCTGGCACTAGTAATCAGTCGTGGTGTATCTAAAAAGTCTGTAATGACTATTGCACAGGATTTGCTTGTAAAATTTGGCAGTATAAAGGCAATAAGCGAGGCATCATTAGAAGAACTCTCTCAAATAAAAGGCATCGGCTTTGCAAAGGCAGTGCAGATTAAGGCGTGTTTTGAACTTGGCAAAAGAAAGGATTCGGAACATGAACTAAAAGACTTCAATATAAAAGACCCTCAAAGTGTTGTCAAAGCCATCCAGTCCAGCATTAAGGATAAGGCAAAAGAACACTTTAAACTCATCCTTTTAAACACCCGCAATAAAATCATCGGCATCTCTACCATCTCTATTGGCTCTTTAAGTGCAAGCATAGTGCATCCCCGAGAGGTGTTTAAGGATGCAATAATGCACAGTGCCAATGCAGTTGTTTTGGTTCACAACCATCCATCAGGAGATACTGAACCTTCAGAAGATGATTTAAAGATTACAAAAAGACTGGCAGAGGCTGGTAAGATTTTAGGGATAGAGGTTTTAGACCATATAATTATTGGCAAGGATAATTACTTTAGTTTTAAAGAGAAAAGGCTGGTTTGAGTTCATATATATCTTTCAGATACCGGTACTCCTCATTAAAATCAAGACCGTATCCGACAACAAAACCGATATCCTTGTCAAGCGTGAAGCCCTTGTAATCAACCCTGACATCAACCTTTCTTTTTGATGGTTTATCAAGCAGACTGCATATCTTTATTGAAGCAGGCATCTTTTCTTTCAGATGATTTATGACAAAATGAATGGTGAGTCCTGTGTCAACAATATCTTCAACAATAAGGACATCTTTGCCTTCAACATACATCTCTATATCCTTTATCATCTCTACCGCACCTCCACTATAATCCTTTGAGCCGTAACTTGCAGCCCTTATAAAATCTATCTTTAGAGGTATATTTAATTCCCTTGCAATGTCAGACAAAAATACAAAAGACCCCTTTAATATGCCAATCAAGACAGGATTTTTATCTGAATAATCTTTTCTTATTTCAGAGGCAAGTTTTTGGACTGCTTGTCTGATTTTGGTATGTGAGATGATAGACTTTAAATGAGGTTTTTGCATTGATTTTATAGTTCTACACCATCTATACGGGCATCACAATATGGGCATCTTGAATCTTGCACGAGATTTCTTTTAACAAAAAAACCGTGTCTTTCAATGATGTTTTTCTTGCAGTTGTAACAGTATGTGGATTCACCAATGTCCCCAGGCACATTGCCTGTATAAACATATCTCAAACCCTCTTCCAATCCTATAACCCTTGCCCTGTCAATGATGGACACAGGTGTCCTTGGCAGATTGGACATCTTATATGTTGGATAAAACGCACTTATATGCCACGGCATGGTCTTATCAGTTTTATATATCCATTTTGCAATCTGCCTGAGTTCGTCTTCAGAATCGTTCTGTGTTGGTATTATAAGGGTTGTTACCTCAACCCATATACCAATTGCCCGCATATATTCAATTGACTCAAGCACAGGTGCTAATTTTGCACCGCATACCCTTTTGTAAAACTCCTCTGTGAATGCCTTTACATCCACATTCGCACCATCCAGAAGCCCTTTCATCTCATCAAGGCACTGCTTTGTCATAAAGCCATTTGTTACGAAGGTGTTTCTTAAACCCTTTTCCCTTGCCAGTTTCATACAATCATATGCAAACTCAAAAAAGATGGTTGGCTCTGTGTATGTATAGGATATACTCTGACACCCTGTCTCCAGTGCCTCATGCACAATCTCTTCAGGTGTTATATCTTCACCGAGTATCCGTTTCTGGTCTTTAGGCATTTGGGAGATTTCAAAGTTCTGGCAGTGAAGACATCTAAAGTTGCATCCAACTGTGGCAATGGAATATGAACGGCTCCCGGGTTGGAAATGAAAAAACGGTTTTTTCTCTATGGGGTCTATATGATGGGCAATGGCTTTGCCATAAACAAGGGTATAGAGCGTCCCGTTTCTATTTTCCCTGACACCGCATATCCCTTTCTTGCCATCAGCTATTCTACAATAATGGGAGCAGAGAAAGCAGTGGACATAATTTTTATCTGCTTTATTGTATAGACGCGCTTCCATAAAATACAATTACGAATTAAAAATTATGAATTACGAATTGAGGTAGATCTGGTTTTTAATTTCTAATTCCTAATTCGTAATTTCTGTTATCTACTCCACACCACCCTTGTTACCCTGTCTTGTGTCATTTTGATTATAAGTTCACCATGACATGCCTTATGCACCTTTTTACCGATGCGCTGTGCAAGTTTCTCATGGGTCGTTGTGATTTCAATAACCTTGCCGCTGTCCTTGATTTCAATAATCCTTTCCAAAGGATTTAACCCCTTTGCCCTTTCTTCCTCGTTTTTTATAAGATTCAGGATATCATTTTTATGTTCTTTCAGATAATCCCCCTTCAAAGTTACAAACCCTTCAGCATACCCATCCCTTATCTTCTGACACGCAGGACAAAGAACCATGATGGTCTTTTTGTGGTCTCTCTTTTTCATGTAAAGTTTCTCATCAAATGACCACCTTTTGTTATTATATATAGCATGGCAGTTTTTGCACAATGCCATGTCATGCTGACCCCATTTTGGGAGATAGGGGTCTTTGCAGGTATCAATTGCCTTTTTTGTAACCTTTTGTGCAGATTTTTTTACCTTCACTTTATTGTGCCTCCTTTGAATAATATTTTCAGTTGAATAACAATTTAACATTATTGCAAATATTTAGCCATAAGAAATCACTACCGTAAAATAGCGATTAAAAACCTCGCTATTTTAATTCAGCGGGAACTCCCCGCCTGTAAAGGCAGGTTTCCCCAAAAATCAATGTCTATTTTTGGTCACTATCATGAATTGCTGGAAAAATCACTGCTGGCTCTAACAGGACACACAGCCCGATGTTGACTTTTGGCGCATACTCTGTTAATTTTAGTCCAATATGGCTTTTATAAATGAAAATAATAAGGGTTACCTATATCTCCTCTCTGTATTTGTAATCTTTATGATATTTTTGACAGTATTCAGTGATAAAGGGCTGATAAAAATATATCACCTCTCCAAAGAAAGGGACAACATACGGATAAACAATGCAATAATAAATGTAGAAAATGAAAATTTAAAAAACGAAATAAACAGGCTTAAGACAGATAAGAGATACATAGAAGAAGTTGCCCGCAAAGAACTCGGTATGGTAAGACCATCGGATATTATTTACCAGTTTGAAAAATAGAGGACTATGCTAAAAATCGCAGGCATACAATTAATTACAAATGAAGATAAAGATAGTAACATTGAAAAGGCAAAGAACCTTGTGGGAGTGGCTTCTGATAAAGGGGCAAAGATTATCTGCCTCCCTGAACTCTTTAATACCCGCTGGTTTCCCAGAGATATAAACCCTGACAATTTCAAACTTGCAGAAGACGAGGCAGGACATACCTTGAATGTAATGAAGGATACTGCCAGAAGAAAAAAGGTTGTTCTTGTATGTCCGATATTTGAAAAAGACGGAGATGATTACTATAACACTGCCTTTGTCATAGACGAACATGGCGAGGTTATTGGAAAATACAGGAAGGTTCATGTCCCGCAGCTGCCGTTCTGGGAAGAAAGGTCTTATTTCAAGCCGGGCAATCTCGGCTTTCCTGTATTTGATACAAAATATGCAAAGGTAGGCATCCAGATATGCTGGGATAATTTTTTCCCTGAGGGTTCAAGGATACTCGCCTTGAAAGGTGCCGAGATTATATTTGCACCAACAGCCTCGGCATTCAGTCACTCCCATGAACGATGGGAAAGGGCAATGGCAGTAAATGCCCACATGAACGGCATATTTATATTCAGGCTCAACCGAATAGGCAGAGAGTCCCGTCAGGAATTTTATGGAAGGAGTTTTTGCGTCGGACCAGATGGAGAGTTTATTGACAAGCCTTCTGGACAATCTGACGGTGTTGTAATAGTCAGTATAAATCTTAAGGCAATAGATGTCATAAGACAGGACTGGGCATTCTTTAAAGACAGAAGACCCGACCAGTATGGAGAAATAATAAAAAAATGAAAAGCGAAAGGTGAAAAGTGAAAAACTAATGCACCTTCGTTTTTTGCTTTACACTTTACACCAAAATGAAAGATACCATCACAAACATTATAAAAAACACCCTTGATATTTGTAAAAATAAGGGCTTACTTACCATAGAAGAAATTCCCCCTATAATCATTGAAAGACCAAAGAGAGAAGAGTTCGGAGACTTCTCTACAAATGCTGCAATGCTTATTGCATCAAAAGAGGGCGAGCCTCCCCGCAAGATAGCGGAGATAATAACTAGAGAGATAAGGGATGAAGGAAAGATTATCAAAAAGGTTGATATTGCAGGACCGGGCTTTATAAATATATTTGTTGAAAAAGGGCAGTGGCTTAAATCTTTAAAAGATATAGCAGTAATTGGGAATAGATATGGACAGACTAACATTGGAAAAGGCAAAAAGGTTCAGATAGAGTTTGTCAGTGCAAATCCAACTGGACCGCTTCACATAGGACATGCAAGGGGCGCTGCTGTAGGAGATGCGCTTGCAAATATCCTTGAGTCTGTTGGCTATGATGTATTCAAAGAATTCTATATTAATGACAGGGGCAGGCAGATAGAAACTCTGGGCAGGTCTTGCTATATTCGTTACAAACAACTCCTTGGTGAAAAGGCTTCAATGCCGGAAGACTTTTACAGGGGTGAATACATAAAAGATATTGCCCGTGATTTAGTCTCAAAGTATGGCAGCAAATACTCTGGGGACAGATTTAAAATCTGTCCCCAAACACCTGAACCAGTGCAAGAGATTGCTAGATTTGCCAAATCTATTCTTTTGAACCATATCAGAAAAGACCTTGAGGATTTTGGCGTAACATTTAATAATTGGTTCAGCGAAAGCGGCCTTTATGAAAAAGGGTTTGTGGATAAGACAATAGACGAACTCAGAAAAAAAAGGGTTGTGTTTGAGCAGGACGGCGCAGCATGGTTTAAGACAACTGATTTTGATGATGACAAGGACAGGGTTTTAGAGAAGGCGGACGGCGAAAAAACATATTTTGCATCTGATGCTGCATATCATCTGGATAAAATAAACAGGAAGTTTGATACAATAATCAATATCTGGGGCGCTGACCATCACGGGTATGAGGCAAGGATACGGGCAGTGTTTAAGGCAATGGGATATGATGATAAGGAGATGCTGAAAATCATCTTTGTTCAACTGGTCTCTCTTTTAAGAAACGGTGTAAATGTGCCAATGGGTAAAAGGGAAGGCGATTTTGTAACACTGCGGCAGGTTCTTGATGAGGTCGGCAGGGATGCATGCAGGTTTTTCTTTCTGATGAGAAAATCCGATGCCCATCTTGAATTTGACCTTGAACTTGCAAAAAAACAGGCGCCTGAAAATCCTGTATTCTATGTCCAGTATGCCTATGCAAGGATATGCAGCATAATAAAACATGCAAAGGAAAATAATGTTGAATGCCCTTGCTCTGAAGATGTAGATTTAAGCCTTTTAAATCAGGATGAGGAACTAACCATTATCAAAACCCTTGTAAGTTTCCCTGATGTCCTTGAAACCTGCGCAGTATCCCTTGAACCCCATAAACTTACATTCTATCTGCAGGAATTGGCAGGGATCTTTCATCCGTACTATAATAAAAACAGGGTTGTTTCTCCGGATAATATCCCTTTAAGCAAGTCAAGGCTGTTTCTCTGTAATGCTGTAAAGACAGTAATAAAAAATGGACTTTCCATCCTAAAGGTCTCTGCACCGGATGTTATGTAATATACTATCCCACACCATTCATGCAAGTAAACCCTGCCAGAAAGATTGCCCTTAATATCCTCATAAGGATAGGGTTAGAAGACTCTTTTGCTGACATACTGCTGGCTAATGAACTTGAAAAGGGCAGCCTCTCACAATTAGATAAATCCCTTACAACAGAACTTGTCTATGGTGTCCTACGATGGAGACTCAAGATAGACTGGATTATCAACCAATTTTCAAAAATCAAGACAAAGAAGATGGAGCATACTGTCCTGAACGCGATAAGGCTTGGTGTTTATCAACTTCTCTTTCTTACAAAGATACCTGCCTCTGCTGCAATAGATGAGTCTGTTAAACTTGTTAAAAAAAGCTGCACAAAGAAATCGGGATTTATAAATGCTGTTTTAAGAAGGATTGACGCTGAAAGAAAGGATATAATATTTCCCAATATCAAAATAGAGCCTATAAAATATGTTTCTGTTGTATTTAGCCACCCTGATTGGCTTATTGAAAGATGGATTACCAGATACGACGTTGCACAGACAATAAAAATTTGTCAGGCAAATAATCAGATACCTCCGGTTGTTGTGCGGGTCAACACATTAAAAACAACAAGAGATGACTTCTTAAAAAGACTTGCAGATCACGGCATAGATGCAGAAAAGACAAGATATTCTCCTGACGGTGTAATTGTAGGCAGGGGTTTTTATCCGCAGATGGAAATGCTGCCGCAGGAACTCTTTTATATTCAGGATGAGGCATCTCAAATGGTTTCGTATCTCCTTGCACCAAAACCCGGAGAGGGTATCCTTGATACCTGTGCTGCACCGGGCAGCAAGACAACACACATGGCACAGATGCTCAATAATAAAGGATGTATCTATGCAATGGACATCCATAAATCAAGGCTGGAAACAATCTCACAAACCTGCAAAAGATTGGGCATAAATATTGTAAAAACATTTTTGAGTGATGGAACTAAAGATTTGCAATTTGTTCCCCAAAACGGTTTTGACGCCGTCTTGATAGATGCGCCATGCTCAGGTCTGGGTGTGCTCCGCAGAAACCCTGATGCAAAATGGAAGAAACCTGACATGAATGGGTTGACCAGATTACAGAAAGGGATTTTGGAAAACCTTTCCAGATATGTAAAAAAGGGCGGAAGACTTATATATTCAACATGCACAACCGAACCAGAGGAAAATGAAGAAGTTATATATGGGTTTCTTAAAGCCCACACTGAATTTAAACTTACAAATGCAAAAATGTTTTTGTCGGATACCATTGTTGATGAAAACGGTTTTTTGAGGACATCTTCACATAAACATAATATGGATGGGTTTTTCGGGGCAAGGATGGAGAGGATATGAACCAATGTGGTTTTATTAGTGCATAATTTGGGTTAAAACCCCAACACCTTAACAACCTTTTTCAAATTAGGCGGAAGTGTAATCGGTTTATCAGATGATTTAATTGCTGTATCAGGGTCTTTTAAGCCGTGTCCTGTAAGTGTGCATACAATTGTATCGCCGTTTTTAAATATGCCCTTTCTGTGCATCTTGATTACACCTGCCAAAGATGCGGCAGATGCAGGTTCTGCAAATACCCCTTCCCTTGAGGCAAGGAGTTTATATGCATAAATGATTTCATCATCAGAGACCATATCAATCACGCCCCTTGATTCATCCCTTGACTTTACGGCATTCTGCCAACTTGACGGATTGCCAATCCTTATTGCGGATGCAACAGTCTCAGGCTTTTTAATGGGATGTCCAAGGACAATGGGCGCTGCACCTTCTGCCTGAAAGCCGAACATCTTTGGAAGGGTTTTTGTAATACCTTTTTCTTTGAACTCCTTATACCCATTCCAGTATGCAGTTATATTGCCTGCATTCCCAACAGGCAGGAAATGGTATATCGGCGCAAAACCGAGATAATTACATATCTCAAACGATGCTGTCTTCTGTCCTTCAAGCCTGAACGGGTTTATGGAATTTACAAGGGTTACAGGATATGTCTTTGAGATTTCTCTTACGATAGTCAGCGCATCATCAAAATTTCCTTCAATCTGGATCACCTCTGCACCGTGCATCATTGCCTGAGAAAGTTTGCCAAGCGCAATCATCCCTTCAGGTATAAGGACATATGCGCGAAGCCCGCCTCTTGCTGCATACGCTGCAGCAGACGCAGATGTATTCCCAGTGGAGGCGCATATAACAGCGTGAGAGCCTGATTCCTTTGCCTTTGACACAGCCATTGTCATGCCCCTGTCCTTAAAAGAACCGGTCGGGTTTACACCCTCATATTTCAGGAACATCTTGAGATTCCCGATAATATCTGTAAGGTTATTAGCCTCAATCAAGGGGGTATTCCCTTCATTAAGTGTAACAATCGCATCGTCCTTTATATCAGGCAGATATTCCCTGAATGCCTTTATGACACCATTCCATCTCATAATGAACTCCTAGTGTAAAGAATTGTAACTCAAGGCTTTAGCCTTGACATCAAACCCCTGATAAAAACATTCAGGGGCAGGCTCTAAAGGTTTGAGTTACAGTTTTTGTCATAAGTCTTAATGTCTTATGTCTTGAGTCTAATCTATTCTTCTCTTCAATCCTTAAGTAAACTGTCTTGTCCAGTGTAATATCAAGTTTATCAATCTCTGAAATTGCCTGCCTCATCTCTTTTTCTTTTGCATCATGCGTAACAACAACAAGAGGGACAGCGCCGCTTACTTTTCTGTCCTTCTGAACAACAGAGGATATGCTTATATTGTAACTTCCAAGCACACCTGATATTTTAGACAGCACCCCAGGCTTATCAATAACAGAAAACCTTATATAATAAGGCATCTCCAGCAATTCCATATTCTTAATCTCCACCTTTCTTATTACAGACGGCATATAGGAAAGAGGAGATACCCTTGTCTTTATACCCATTCTCATATTCCTGCATATGTCAATTACATCAGAAACAACAGCGCTGCCTGTTGGGAGCATGCCCGCGCCTCTTCCGTAAAACATAACAGAGCCGACTGCATTGCCTTTAAGCAGGATTGCATTGAACACACCGTCAACATTTGCCAATGGGTGATTGTCAGGGAGCATTGTCGGATGCACCCTTGCCTCAATCTTTCCAGCATCCTCTTTTGCAATTGCAAGCAGTTTTATGCGGTAGCCGAATTCCTTTGCAAATTTTATATCCAGCGGCGCAACCCTTGTGATGCCTTCAATATATATGTCGTCAAGTTTTATATTCGTCCCGTATGCAAGGTTTATTAAAATTGCTAGTTTGTGGGCTGTGTCTATGCCTTCAATGTCATAGGTAGGGTCTGCCTCTGCATAACCCTTTTCCTGCGCCTTTTTTAAAACATCCTCAAACTTGCCCCCCTCATTTGTCATCTTGCTTAAGATATAGTTTGCCGTGCCGTTTATGATGCCGTAGATTGAGTTGATTTTATTTGCAGCAAGCCCTTCTTTAATTGATTTTATTATTGGTATGCCGCCGCCGACGCTTGCCTCAAATCCAATATCAACACCATTTTTTACTGCCGCATTGAAGAGCTCCTCGCCATGCGTTGCAAGGAGCGCCTTGTTCGCAGTAACAACATTTTTCTTATTCTCAAGGGATTTAAGGATAAATTTCTTTGCAGGCTCAATACCTCCTACAAGTTCAATGACAATGGATATTTCAGGATCATTTATAACATCAAAGGCATCTGTCGTTAATATCCCCTTGTCAACAGGCACGCCCCTGTCCCTTTCAATATCCTTGTCAGCAATCCTTTTAAGCACAATCTCTGCGCCAAGTCTGTCTTGAATTGTTTTCGCATTTTCATGCAAAACCTTCACGACCCCTGCGCCCACTGTGCCGAAACCTATGAGACCTATGTTTATTTTTTGCATGGTTGTTATTCTTTCCAGAAGGTATTTTTGATTTTGTATAATTTTGTTAAATATTCCTTACATGCCTTTAATATATCTTCTGCATGATTAAATCTTCTTGTGCAATATCCTCATCAATATAACTTTCAAAGTCATAGTCGCCAGTTTGCCGTTCATTGAACAATTTTTCTATCATCTTTGTAAATACAGCAGGAAACTTTTTTGTTTTAACAAATTCCCTGTTAAACGCACCGATTGTCTGGCCATGCGATGAAAAATGCAAGTCCTTTGAAAGCAAAACAGCAGAGATTGCATGATAGACCGCATAATATGTGCGGGAGACAGAATCATCATATCTTTTATTGTCAAAATCTATATGGGCAGTTTTTAGTTTTTCATGTGCCTTTGAAAGCATTGCCTTTATAACATCAATATCGGCTGCCTTCACAGTTCAACCCCCTCTTTTAATATATTCAAACCAATAGGGTATCTCTTTTTACTTTCCCATTCCTTTTCATCGCATACAATACATCCTACCAATGCATAATACTTATTCATTATTTCAACACAGGCATCCAAAACAATCTCCTGAATCTTTTTCTCTCTCTTATCCACAATAATCAAGAAATCATAATCAGAACCCTCTGTAAAATCACCTCTGGCATGAGAACCAAATAAAACTACCTTCTTTAAATGTCTTTTCAATTTGTTTTTGATAATTTCTGCAAAATTGTTAGTTACCGTATCCATGGGTTTAAAACCTCATTTTAGTCTGCCATTGCAGGCAAAGTCATTTTTAATGGTTGCTGGCACTATATGCTATTCTTTATAAATTAACTTTTCACCTTTTTTAAAAGCCATTGCCTGAACTCCTTTATCTTGGTGATATAGCGATTTGCAAACTCTTTTATTGCCTTTTTCCTGCTCTACACAGTTTCGTATTGAAGAACCTTCATCTGTTCAGGTTTCACCCGCAGACTTAAATTAAGCATTTCAACACCCACTACTTTGCCTTCAGCGTTAAAATCCAGAATTACCCCCGGCTGCACCTCCTCTGATTCCACAATAGAAGATTCATCCAATCGAAAATAAAGGGCATCGTTTTCTTTGTCTACTTTTAACCTCATTGTTGCCTCCTTGCCCTGCGGTCAAAAAATACGGTAACTATTTTCTTTGGCGAAACATGGGGATTTACAACCACATGGAGAATTCGCCCATCATGCTCTGGAATGCTTTTGAAATAATGTATATTATTGTCTTCCCCAATATTTTTCCATCCATAACTATCAATGGTTCGCCATACCCATTCTTCATGGATATTGCGTTCTTGCAACATATCTTGAGCATGTGAGGATAATTTAAAATCCATACGCTTACCAACAAGATATTTCCGCTAACATCATTTTTAACCTACCCTCTTCAACGCCCTCTTGATCCCTTGCGCTGCCTGTCTTGTCCTGTGTTCATTTTCAATCAAGGCTATTCTTACATATTCATCGCCGTATTCTCCAAAACCCACACCCGGCGACACAGCGACCTTCGCCTCTTTTAATAAAAATTTTGAAAACTCCAGAGAACCGAGCTTTCTGAAAGGCTCTGGAATCCTCGCCCATACAAACATTGTCGCCTTTGGTTTTTCAATCTCCCACCCTGCCTGCGCAAAACTCTTAATTAAAACATCCCTTCTAACTCTGTATGTCTCGCAGATTTCATGCACACAGTCCTGCGGACCATTAAGGGCATGTATAGCGGCAATCTGAATCGGCTGAAACATGCCGTAATCCATATAACTCTTGATTCTTGCCAATGCCCCTATCATATGTTTATTGCCGACAGCAAAACCAACCCTCCAGCCCGGCATATTGTAACTCTTTGAGAGGGTAAAGAACTCAACAGCACTATCCTTTGCGCCTGGGATTTGAAGAATGCTCGGAGCCTTATATTCGTCAAATACAATATCAGCGTAGTCAAGATCATGGACAACCATCATCTTATGCTCTTTTGCAAAATCAACTATCTTTTTAAAAAACTCCAGATCAACAACCTCTGTTGTAGGGTTGTGAGGGAAATTGATTACAAGCATTTTAGGTCTTGGCCATGTCTGCTTTGTGGCAGAGAGAAGGTCTTCAAAAAAATCTCTGCCGGGTATAAGCGGGATGCTTCTCAAATCGCCGCCTGCAATAATCACAGAATAGGCGTGTATCGGGTATGTAGGATTCGGCGCAAACACAACATCACCTGGACCGATTATAGCAAGCGCAAGATGTGAAATCCCCTCTTTTGAACCTATTGTTGCAATTGCCTCTGTATTAGGGTCAAGAGCAACATCATACCGTCTTTTATACCAGTCAGTTATTGCAAGCCTCAGTTTATAAATGCCTTTTGATACAGAATATCTGTGGTTCACAGGCTTCTGGATAGATTCAATGAGTTTATCCACCACATGCTTTGGCGTAGGTCCGTCAGGGTTGCCCATGCCAAAATCAATTATATCCTCCCCGCGCCTGCGTGCATCCATCTTCAATTCTGTTGTTATGTTAAAGACATAAGGCGGCAGTCTTTTTATGCGGTGAAATTCTTCCATAAAATCTCCAAAAATACAGGCTATAGGCAATAGGCTATAGGCTATAGGCTATGTGTTTTCCTATTACCCATTACCTATTGCCTATCGCCTGTTTCTCTGCATTATACGAACTCCTCACAAACGGCCCTGAATAAACATATTTTAGACCTATTTCTTTTCCAAAATCCTCATATTCCTTGAAAATATCAGGATGCACATATTCCTTAACTTCCAGATTATTTTTTGTTGGTCTTAAATACTGCCCAATTGTTACTGCGTCGCATCCAGCAGATTTTAAATCCCTTAAAACCTTTTTAACTTCATCCTTTGTCTCACCCAATCCAACCATTATGCCTGATTTTGTTATAATACCATCCGACATCTCTTTTGCCGTTTCAAGAACCTTTAAAGACCTTTTGTAATCAGCCTGAGGTCTGACAATGCCATAAAGCGAAGGAACTGTCTCAAGATTGTGGTTGAATATGTCAGGCAATTCATCCATGACTGCCTTCAAACACCCTTTATCTCCTTTAAAATCAGGGGTTAAGACCTCTACAGAAATGGCAGAAATAGTATCCTTAATCGCCCTGATTGTCAAGGCAAACTGCATGCTGCCAAAGTCCTTTAAATCATCCCTTGTAACTGATGTTATGACTGCATGTTTTAAGTCCATTTCTCTTGCAGTCAAGGCAATATTTTGAGGCTCAAGAGGGTCAACAGTCATAGGCAGTGCCGATTTTTCCACACTACAAAAACCGCATGAGCGGGTGCAGATATTTCCCAATATCATAAATGTCGCAGTCGGTTTTGAAAAACATTCACCAATATTCGGACACCTTGCAGATTCACAGACAGTATGCAGGTTCCTGCTCCGCAGCACACTTTTAACACTATGAATACTGCTCGGCTGCCCCATCTTCTTAATAAGCCATGACGGAAGCCGTCCAACACTTTGCCCATCCATAATATTTAAGGATATTATCACCTTATTTTAATAAATACAATTGACTTAACCATACATGGTTTTGTATTTTTATATAAGGTCAATTTTGGAGTTATGCTTTAGGAAGCAGGGTGTATCCTGCCTTTAAGTTGACCGCATGCAGCGGATATATCCCTGCCCTTACTCTGCCTGATAAATGCTGTGTATCTGGAATTTAAGAGGATTTCCTGAAATTTTGATACTACCGCATCCGCAGGTCTTTCAAAACACGAATCATGAAATGGGTTAAAAGGAATTAGATTTATCTTACATGGGATGCCTTGTAGAAGTTCTATAAGCATTTTTGCATCACTGGATGAATCATTGATACCTTTAATAAGGACATACTCAAATGTTATCCTTCTGTTCTTTTGCAGGGGGTATGCACGACAGTCATCCAGAAGTCCCCTTAAAGGATATTTTTTATTAACAGGCATAAGATAACTCCTGAGCGAATCTTCTGCAGCATTTAATGAAACAGCAAGATTGGTCTTTGTTTCTTTACCAAGTCTTTCCATCATTGGTATTATCCCTGCTGTTGAAACAGTTACCCTCCTTGTGGCAAATGCGAAGCCTTTTGGCTCGGTTAAAATGTTTAAAAATTTTATCACCTCGCTATAATTTAAAAGAGGTTCGCCCATGCCCATCAAAACTACATTTGTAATCTTTTGACCATCCGCTAGTAGTGATTTGCATGCAAACACCTGTTTAGACATTTCAGATACCTTAAGGTTTCTTGTAAAACCCATTTTGCCTGTCAGACAGAATCTGCAAGTCAGGCTGCATCCAACCTGTGTTGAAACACATAGGGTAAGTCTTTTTTCTTCAGGTATAAGGACACACTCAATAAAGTTTCCATCATGAAGTTTTAAGAGGACTTTTCGTGTGCCGTCAAAGGAAACCTCTGTTGCAGCAATTTCAGGAATGCTTATGTAAAACTCATTTTTGACCTTTTCCCTTAATCCCTTTGAAATATCTGTCATCTCATCAAAAGAGGTAATGCCTCTGGAATAAATCCATGCAATTATCTGCCTTGCATGAAATGGTTTTTCTCCTGCTGCAAGAAGATGTTTCTCAATATCTTTTAGTGTAAGGTCTAAAATGTTTTGCATTTAAAAAGATGAAAGGCAAGTAGTAATGAGCAAAGGGACAAAGGCTGTGTGTAATATATCACGCTTCCAACTTGGCAATAAACCAATATACACCGCCGAGAACAGCAACAGCAGCAATCAGGGTCAGTTGTGCCTCAATCGCCTCTCCCTTGAGTGTTGTGATAAGAATCTTTCTTATAACAGATACTAATGCAACGCTTATAAAGACCTTTATTGCAAACTTCCCGCCCTTTAGGTGTTTTATTTCAGTATTCAGAAGTTCAATGACAACCCATAAAACAAGCAGGGAACCCAAGGTGCTTAACAGCCCCTTTTCTATATCACCTTCAAATATATGGCTTACATCATAGACAAAGAGACCCATAACCATTACAGACATTAGTATGAGTCCTATGAGTAATAGGAGGTTCAGTCCGTGTGTAAATCTCTTTGCAATCTGAACCATGTAAGATTCTAGTTTTTGGGAGATAAAATAATTTCTAAGTTCACCCTCAACGAATGAACTTGTCATTATATCAAGGTTTATATCAATTATCTTTGTAAAGGAATTTGCAATCTCCCTTCTTTCTGATTCATCTCTATATTCCTTTCTCAATATATCAAGGCAAAAGATTCTGACAAAGTTCATCGCAGCATTGACATAATGCGGTTTGAGACCTATCTTTACATGGGCATAACCTATCTTTTCCAGTCCGAGAAGGTAACCTTCTTCATAATCCCCTGAAAACAGGTTTGCATACCATTCCTTAAGGGAATGCTGATGCCGTTTTACAACCAATTCATCTTTAAGAAAATGGGGTGTTTCTTCAAAGTCCCTTATGTGTTCATAAAACTTTACAGGAAACTCATCCGTATATTTCATCATTACCGGCGCAATATGCGTAAGGTTCTTTTCATCCCTCTCAAAGAAGTTGTAATGTTTTTTTATATCCCTGATGGATTCCATATTCTATCCGCATATCTCCAATGAATTAAAAAAATAGCCTATTTCAAACACTGCTGTTTCAGGCGCATCAGAACCGTGAACTATATTTGATTCAATAGAATCCGCATAATCCCTTCTGATAGTGCCGGGCATAGCATCTTTAGGATTTGTAGCACCCATTAAGTCCCTGTTCTTTTTTATGACATCCACACCTTCCAGCGCCATTACAACAACAGGTCCCGAAGACATGAATGTTGTAAGGCTGTCAAAGAACGGTCTTGCCCTATGGACTGCATAAAAGCCCTCTGCCTCTTTTTTTGAAAGGCAGAGCATCTTTATTGCTGCAACCTTTATATTATTCTTTTCAAATCTTGAGATTATCTCACCGATAAGCCCCTTTTTTACACCATCAGGCTTGATAATAGACAAAGTCCTTTCCATTCATACCTCCGCATTCAATGAATTTCTGTTTTACACTTTGGACATATAAATCTATTTTCAATAGCCATATCATAAATAAAACCGGGCAGGAGGAAAAAAAACCATAAAAATATTCTAAGCACTATCTGTTTCGGTTGTGAAGAAAACCTCTTTGGCTTTCCCTCAAAACTGCATTCAGGGCATTTAATCCAATTTTTATCCATAGAAGAAATATACTGGCAGCCTGCCAGCAATCTAAATCCCTCAAGTGCCTCCAAAACCTACTGTTATTTTATTATCCTCAACAATGACAGGCACATCCCGTTTTCCCTTTGAATATACCAGCATCTCTTTCATGGCATTTTCATCTGCCTTTACATTGAAGTATTTAACATCAAATCCTCTTTTTGCATAATCCTCACGGGCTGCATTTGTGTATGGTCAGGTATCTTTCCCAAAGATGAGAACATTTTCTGGCATAAAGGCCTCCTGTCGAATTTTTTGAAATATTATCATTTAATACTAATTTTGCAATATATTTATTGCCTTTCCATCGTAATCTTTTCTTTTAAACCTGATGAAACCTTTATTCTGCCATCTGCATCTACTATCAATCCTTCAATATCTGGCAGTCTTTCAATCAAATCCATTCCCTTTTCTGTGCCCATTACAAATACTGCTGTAGAAAGTGCATCTGCCATGACTGCGTCTTTTGCTACAATAGTTACAGATTGTGTCCATGATACCGGGAAACCTGTTTTTGGGTTCATAATATGATGATACCTTATGCCATCTTTTACAAAAAATCTTTCATAATCCCCTGATGTGGCAACCGCGCCATTTGATATAGTAATAGTTCCAAGAATTGCATCTTTATTTCTGGGGTGCCTAATGCCTATCTTCCATGGTGTATCCTCATTATCCTGAAATACGAACATATCACCACCTGCATGGACAACCCCTTTTTTAATACCTTTTTTTTTAATTTCATCCACAGCCTTTGCAACAATATACCCTTTTGCAATACCCCCCAGATTTATCTGCATACCTTGTTTATTCAGTTTTACTGTTTTTGACTCTTTATCTATGATTATTTGTCTATAATCAATAAGCGGAAGGAGATGTTCAATATCTTTCTTTGCAGGTGGCAGCGGTTCTCCTTTGTCGTCATTTGTAAAATGCCATGCCTTGCCAAGCACACCCATTGTAATATCAAATGCCCCGTCGGTCATCTCTGAAACCTTTTTTGCACTTGCAATGACCTCAATAACCTCTTGAGATACCTTTACCTGTTCTCTGCCTGCCTCTCTGTTTGTTCTTGAAACCTCGCTTGCATCCTGATAATGACTCATAAGAGATTCCAGCCGTTGTATCTCTTTAAAAGCAGAATCTTTGGCATTATTCATCAATTCTATATTATTACCAACAAGGGTAATCTCAACGATAGTGCCCATTAAGAGTTGGGTGTATTTGATTTGTTCAGGTTTTTTTTTAAGGAGTGATACTGCCAGAATTACAACGACTACGGCAGTAACCATGAGATAAGTCAGGGCGGCTCTTTTATTCATCTGGAAGGCATATTAAAACTTAAAACTCTTCTTCCACTTCAGTTTTTTCTATTATGCCAAATCCTGTTTCTTCTTCGTATTTTCTACGGCAACCATGCTCCCGCTCGTTTTTTGACTTACACTCCACGCAGACCTTTGTAAAAGGCAGCACCTTAAGTCTTTCCTCGCCGATAGGTTCACCGCATTCTTCGCATATACCATAAGTGCCGTCTTTAAGTCTTTCAAAGGCGTCTTCTATGTTTGCCAGTTTCTCTCTGTCTCTGTCGCCTAATATAAGTGATAGTTCTCTGTCCCTTTCAGTGCTTGCTATGTCATAGATATCACCTATCTCAAATTTTGATGTATTAGTTTCTTCCTTAACCTTCTGGCTTACATCCATGAGAAGTTCTTCTTTTGCCTTAAACAGTATTTTTGTTATCTGTTTTTCAAAAGGTTCTTTACCCTTTGGACGAGATATACCAGTAGTAATAGTTGGCTTTGCGGCGGTCAACCTCTGTTTTTTAAAGGGTTCTTTATCCTTTGGGTGTAGTTTGACAGTTTTTTTGACTGCAGACCCTTTTACCCTTCTATCTGACTTTTTCTGATTTCCTGTATTGCCTTTTTGCTTTTCAGAAGGTTTCTTTCGTTGTTTGGCAGATTGTTGTTTTTGATTTTTTGAGTTTGGCATATTGGGTTAAGAAGTATACAGAAAAAAAATAAACTGTCAATTAAAATTAAAAATTAAAAAATTAAAAATTAAAAATTAAAATCTTTTCCTTTGGGGCATAAAATAGTATAATTTCTGCTAAAGTTCTGTATTTTTTTAGCGATATATAAAATGGAGAGGTATTCGTGTATAATGGGTAGTAAGGGTGTCTGATACAATGCCTGATATAAAGATGAAACCTGTTAAAGACAGAGTGGCAGGACAGGACAAAACACCCCTTGTCCACAATGTCTCTATTATTGCAAGGGATACCCTGAAATCCCTTGTGCTAAAGAATATCCCCATTACCCCTCAAAACTACAAGGAGCAATTTGAACAGTCTGCAAAGAATTTAGGAATGAGTGCTCTACTGGAACTCCTGCCCGAATGTTCCAATCCTGATGATGTGGGCTATGATGAAAGCGCCATTTCCATTGAAAAAGAGAAGGCTTTATCAGAGATGGCTGAAGAGGCAAAGAAGGTAATGGATGAGGTGATGGGGGTTATAGAGTCATTGAAGGACAGGTCAATCAAACAGAATAAAAGTCTGGACGATGATGTGAAGAAGATAGAGAGGATAGATACCAATAATGCCGTTATGGAAGTTAAAAAGATATTGATTGGAGAACTTCAAAAGATACAAGAGGACAATACCTCTTTAAAAAGGCAGTTGGATGAAACCACAAAAGATCTGGAAGATAAAAAGGAGAGGCTTGACAAGGTTAATAAGATGGCAGTTACAGACCCTCTCACCCAGATTCCAAACAGGAGGTCCCTGGACTTAAGACTCATTCACGAGATAAACCGTGTAAAAAGGTATGGAGGCAGTCTTTCTATTGTATTCATAGACCTTGACCACTTCAAAAAGATAAACGATACTTATGGACACTCTGTTGGTGACGAGGTCTTGATAGCATTTGCCTCTTTACTACAAAATCATTTAAGGGAAACTGACTATGCTGGAAGATACGGCGGTGAGGAGTTTACCATTATCCTGCCCGGAACAGACAGGAAAGGGGCAAGGATAGTTGCTGAAAGAATCAGAATTGAAATGAAGGAAAAGGCATTTATGGATAAGAAAAAATCTATTTGTCTTAAGGTTACTGCCAGTTTTGGCATTACAGAATATAAGGATGGTGACGATGGAAAAACAATTCTGGAGAGGGCTGATTCTGCCCTTTATCAGGCTAAAGAGACAGGACGGGACAGGATTGAGGATATCTGACACAGCATGCATAAGATACTGATTATAGATGATGACAGGACAACCCGCCTTGCCATAAAAGAGGTTATGGATTTAAACGGGTTTCTCCCTATAGATGCTTCAGGGGGCAGGGATGGCATAGAGGTTTTTAAAAGGGAGAACCCTGATGCAGTGATTTTAGACCTTAAGATGCCTGACATGGACGGCATAGAAACAATGCAGGAACTAAAAAAGATAGACCATGTAATACCTGTCATTATGTTAAGCGGTCATGGTAATATCCCTACAGCAGTAGAAAGTATTAAACAAGGGGCTTACGATTTTATTGTCAAACCACCTTACTTTGATAGGCTTCTCATTGTTATAAAAAGGGCAATTGAAAAGGCATCCCTTGAAAAAGAGGTTTTAAAGCTAAATACCGTTATAGATACATCTATTGAAGGGTTGCTCGGCAAAAATGAGGAAATAAAAAAAGTTATAAAGCAGATTCATCGGATTGCCTCAAGCGACTTTTCTGTAATCATACAGGGAGAGACAGGCACAGGCAAGACTATGGCTGCCCGTGCAATCCATGACCAGAGCAGAAGAAGAGATAAGCCTTTTATAACAGTAGATATTGGGGCAATACCTGATACACTTATTGAGAGTGAACTTTTTGGATATGAAAAGGGGGCATTTACAGGTGCTGAAAAAAAGAGAAAAGGATTCTTTGAAATTGCCAATGGTGGCACCATCTTTATTGATGAACTGCAAAATATGCCGTCTGTAATGCAGGGTAAATTACTGGGTGCTGTGGAGAAAAAACAGATATATCCTTTAGGCGCTGCTAGACCTCTGGATATTGATGTCCGCATTATTGCAGCAACCAATGTAAATGTACGGCAGGCGCTTAAAGAAGGGCATTTGCGCGAAGACCTGTTCTTCCGTTTAAGTGAATTCATTATTAGTTTGCCACCGCTTCGGGAAAGGGTTGAAGACATATCCCTCCTCGCATACAGGTTTTTAAATGATTCGTTTGATGAACTAAATAAACAATTCAGGGAGATAACCCCTGAAGCAATGAACCTCCTTAAACAATATCCGTGGTCAGGCAATGTAAGGGAACTTAAAAATGTATGCAGAAGGGCAGCGATTATGTGTGATAACGGCACAATAAGACCTTCTCATCTTGAATTCCTTATTGAGGATAAGAATGAATATAAAGACACCCGCCCTATTATGCCTTTAAAGGAATTGTCCGCTGCTGTTGTAAGAGATGCTGAAAAAAAGGCTATAAAAAAAGCCATGTACACAGCAAATGGCAACAAGACAAAAACCGCATCAATCCTTCAGATAGACTATAAGACCCTCCTCACAAAGATTAAGGAATACGGAATATAAAATCATGGAATTCCATCCATAACTATGGAAGACATTCCATAGTGAGATAATCATATTACCCATCCATTGCAGCAGCATTTTAATAAAATTTCCTTAAATTTAAACAGGTTATCCTTACCCATTGGTTTTTGGCATTTTTATTGCTTAAACACTTGATGAAGTCGTAAAAAGTCTGAAAACACACATATAGTATATATTAAGCAATATAAAAAGGAGGGTAAAGTTATGGCAGCGGCAATAACATTTAAAGACGAATTCACTATAAATCAATTAGATACTCTCTTTAACACAATACGGGATACAATAAACTCAAGTGATGAAATAGTGGTTAATACAGAAAATATAACAAAGGTTGATATAGCAGGGGTGCAGATGCTGGTTGCCTTAAAAAAGGAGTGTATAAGAAAAGGGCAGGAAGTTACTCTTAAGGTTTCTGATGCAGTAGCAGACCTTATGTCTATGATTGGGGTTAGAGAGATATGAGAGACTTAAAACTTACCGTAAAAGAAGCATTCGTAATCCTTCTTGTTTTTCTGCCATCAATGATAACCCAAACACCTATTCGGATAATATTAGCATCTGCTGCTTACATAGCGAGCCTTACAATAATCTACCTGTTATTCAGACAGATGCAAAACACATTAAAAAAGGAAGATGTTGCAAGAGAAAGGGGGCATCTTTTAGAGATGGAAAACATAGTAGAGCCTATTACAAAAACATTATATGAGAAAAGCAATACTATCCCTGTGTTAGTGGGTCAATTAAAAGAGGTTATACACGAGACAGAAACCGCAGCCCTTGATATAGGTGAAAGGTTTATGAATATTGTGAGCATGGCGCAGCAGCAGGCAAATAAGACAGAGACAGTGTTTAAACTTTTTGCTGGAAGTGTCGATGGCACAAGCAGTGACTTTACAGGACTAAGCAAGAAGGCGCTTTCAGATATTATAGAAAACCTAAACAGCCTTACAGACGGCATTAACCATACCCTTACAAATATGGACGTTATTATAAATGATGCGGGCAGTATTCAGCAAATAGTTACAGAGATTGAATATATATCTGACCAGACAAACCTGCTTGCCCTTAATGCAGCGATTGAGGCAGCGCGGGCAGGAGAGCATGGGAGGGGGTTTGCAATCGTTGCGGACGAGATTAGAAAATTGTCTGAAAGGTCAAATACGGCGGCAAACAAGATAAAGGAAAGGACACATAGGATAGAAACCGATATTAAGGGCATCTATTCAAAAACAAAGACAACTACCATAGAAAGCAACGAGCGGACAAAGGAATCAGAAGACATAGCAAGGGATACATTAAGAAAGATTGAAGGAATCATAATAGAGGCAAAGAGTCAGTTGGATACCCTTACCACCCAGACCCAAACTCTGGCAAAGGATATAAGCAGTATTGTTGTATCAATGCAGTTTCAGGATATAACAAGGCAGCGCATAGAGCATGTAATAGAACCGCTTTCCGGGCTAAAATCAGATATGGATGGAATCATAAAACAATCAGTGAACATGGAGAATAAACTCCATGAATGGGAAAAGGACAGCAGTATGAAATCGCTTGAGAATATGTACACAATGGAATCAGAGAGAAAGGTTCTTAGAAATACAGCAGTCAGTGGGCAGTTACTGCTTACTGAAGACAAAGGGAGGGCATAACATGGCAACGACAATACTGATAGTAGATGACTCAATATCCATGAGGCAAATGGTGAACTTTGTTTTGACAGCATCAGGTTACAGTGTGGTTCAGGCAGTCCACGGCAAAGATGCGCTGGATAAACTGAATAATGGGGCAAAGATAGATATGGTCATAACAGACTTAAACATGCCTGAAATGGACGGGATAGAATTCATAAAACAGTTTAGAAGGCATCCTTCATACAAGTTTACACCTGTTGTAATGCTGACAACAGAATCAAAGGATTCAAAGAAACAGGACGGGAAACAGGCAGGTGCCAGCGGCTGGATTGTAAAACCATTTACACCTGAACAACTATTAGATGTTGTGAAAAAATTTGCAAGACGATGAATTGCAGATTTTAGGTTTGAAAACTATGGATTTTAAAAAACTTCACTCCATATTTATTGAAGAGTCTCAGGAAAGACTTGCAGAACTTGAAAGTGGACTCCTGCAACTAGAAAGAACGCCCGATGATAAGGAACTCCTCAACACGATTTTCAGGGCTGCCCACACCATAAAAGGTTCCAGCGGAACACTGGGACTAAAAGATATTTCAAAATTCACCCATAATATGGAAGAAATATTAGACCTTATGAGGGAAGGAAGATTATCGCCTCATAAGGAAATCATAAATACCCTTCTTGATTCCACTGACTTAATCAAAGAGATGGTGGAGTCTGTTGCATCTGACACTGTATTTGATTTTACAAGGTGCAATAGTCTTGTAGAACGGATGGAGGAAATAAGGGCTGGAGATAGGCAGGTCATTCCTATCATAGACCAAGATATAAAGGGTTTGAAAACCACACCTGCCAGTAGTGAACTCAGGACATTCAGGATTATCTTCATCCCTCCTCAAGACCTTTTCAAAAGGGGCATAGACCCTGCCATAATATTGGATGACCTCAAAAAAATAGGCACAGTTGCAAACATAAATGCAGATACAAATAACATCCCCCCTCTAAAAGATTTTAACCCTGAAAATCTTTACCTAAAATGGGACATCTGCTTTAAAACAGACAAGGATGAAGAAGAGATAAGGAAGGTTTTTGAATTTGTTGAGGACGGAAGCAAAATCAAGATTATCCCCGCATCTTCAACCCAAAAGGATATGCCGCTTATAGGGAAGATGCTTGTGGAAGAAGGGGTTGTGAGTCCTAAAGACATTGAAGAGGCATTAAGGGCACAGAAAAAACTTGGCGAAATCCTTGTTGAACAGGGGAAAGCTACACCGCTGCAGATTGAAAAGGTGCTTAAAAAACAAGAGGGTATAAAATCAGAGTCCTTTAAAAGTTCTGTATCATCAACCATCAGGGTTGACCTAGAAAAATTAGATAGACTTATAAACATTGTGGGTGAGATGGTAATCATAAATTCCATGTTCCAGCAATTAGTATCAGACAAACAGGAAACAGCAGGTGATGCAAAAATCACAGTGGAACAATTAAATGCAATCTTCTCGCAGCTTACAAGGGTAAGCAAAGATATACAGGAAAATACCATGTCCTTGCGGATGCTGCCTGTAGGTGATGTGTTCCGCAGGTTTGACAGACTGGTAAGGGAACTCTCTGTAAGCGAGAACAAAAAAATTCAACTGGTAATGAGCGGTGAAGAAACAGAACTTGACAAAGGTGTCCTTGAAAAGATTACAGACCCGCTTGTCCATCTTATCAGGAATTCCATTGATCACGGAATAGAAGCCCCTAAAGAACGGCTCTTAAAAGGAAAAACTGAAACTGCAATAATCCATTTAACCGCGTATCAACTTGGCAACTCTGTTTATATAGATGTGGAGGATGACGGCAGGGGGCTCAATAAAGAGAAGATTCTGGAAAAGGCTGTCTCAAGAGGGATTATAAATGGCAATAAGGAACTTACAGATGAGGAAATCTATAATCTTATTTTCCTGCCGGGTTTTTCAACTGCTGACAGGGTAACAGATGTATCAGGCAGGGGTGTGGGTATGGATGTGGTGAAAAGGAACATAGAGTCTTTAAACGGCAGTGTCTTTATCCGCACAAGACATGATGCAGGGACAACCATATCCATTAAACTGCCTTTAACCCTTGCCATCATAGACGGGATTACAGTCCTTATTGGGAACGAAACCTTTGTTGTGCCAATGGCATCTGTTGTTGAATCCATAAGACCGCGGAAAGAAGATGTGCAGACAATCGCAGAAAAGGAAGAGGTCGTAAATGTCAGGGGAGAGTTTATACCGCTTATAAGACTTTATGAAACTATGAATATAATGCCCGGCAAAAAAGAGCCGTGGGACGGCATTGTGGTTATTGTTGGAACTGAAAATGGGAAATACTGTTTGATGGCTGATGAAATCCTCGGACAGCAGCAGGTTGTTATAAAGAACCTTGGCAGGGCAATGCCAAAGGTTAGTTCTGTTGCAGGGGGAACAATACTTGGCAATGGCATGGTTGCACTTGTCCTTGATGTGCATGGTGTGGTGGAAAAGGGCATAAAATAAACAAAAGGAGGTGTTTTATATGCCAAATGAGTGCAGAGAGTATGTTACCTTTTATCTCAATAATGAGGCATTTGCTGCCCCGGCATTATCTGTTCAGGAGATTATAGAACTGACAAATATAACGAAGGTGCCGCACCTGCCTGAATTCATAAAAGGTGTTATAAACCTCCGCGGCACCATAATCCCTGTAATTGATTTGAAACAAAAATTCGGCATGAATTCAGAGGAATATAAGGCCCATGCCTGTATTATTGTTACAGAATTCTCAGGGGGTGTTACAGGACTGATTGTTGATAGTGTATCAGATGTTCTGAATATGCCGCAGGAATCCATTAAACCTGCCCCTTCTTTTGGGACAAAGGTAAGGGCAGACTTTATTAATGGTGTGGCAAAGGTGGATGAAAAACTGGTCATAGTCCTTGATGTGGAAATGGTTCTTTCTAATGAAGAGGCAGCTATAGCCGCAGAGGCAGCGGCAAGCAGTATTTAATTTAAAACATTTAAAAAGGAGGATGATATGCTTAACAAATTCAAATCACTCAAGGTGAAGACAAAACTACTCATAAACACATTTATACTTTTACTCCTTATGAGTATTGGGGCGGTTATGGGCTATAGAAGTCTGTCTGAAATAAATGATGCAATGGCTAAAATGGATGACACTTCTGAAAATGCTTATGAACTTGCAAACCTCAAGGCAAATATGAATGCTGCAAGGGCATCCCTTGTAATTATGACCTCAGAAACTGACAAGGTAAAACAAGAGGCACAGCACGTTATAATAAAAGAGGCAACTTTAAAAACCGACAGCATTATGGCAGGCTTTGATAAAAAAACACAGGACACCAAATTCAGGGAAATGAAAAAGACATGGGAGGAATTCAGGGATGTAAGGGACAAACAACTAATTCCACACATATACAAAGGTGAAATCCAGCAGGCAAAGATGCTTGCCCTTGGTGAACAGGCAGTGCGGTTTAAAAAGATATACACACTGTCATCAGAACTAATTGAAGAAAACAGTAAGGCAAAAAAGGCGCTGAAGGCAGGTGTGCAGGATATGTATAAAAAGACTGCTGCCGCTACAATAGGGGCGAGTATCTTTGCCATACTGTCTGGACTCTTGCTGTCACTGCTTATTTCCAATATGGTAACAAACCCTATCATAGCAGCAGGTGATGCTGCAAATAAGATTGCAGATGGAGACTTAAGGGTCAGCATCAATAGTTCATCAAAAGACGAGGTTGGACTGATGATGGATTCATTAACCCATATGGTTGCAAACTTAAGGATGATTGTGTCCCAGACACAGGAGGCAGCCGGTCAGGTGTCCATTGCAGCAGACCAGATAGCAGATGCCAACCAGAATTTTTCACAGAGAATCACAGAACAGGCAGCCTCCATAGAAGAAACATCAGCCACTATGGAAGAGATGTCAGCATCAATAAAACATACTGCAGAAAACGCAAGTCAGGCAAATAAACTTGCACAGGGCACACTCTGTCTTGCAGAATCAGGAAGCGCTGTAATGGAGGAGACCATTGTGGCAATGGATGATATGAACAGGTCATCAGGCAGGATAGTAAACATATCAAATGTGATAGAGGGAATCGCATTTCAGACTAACCTCCTTGCCTTAAATGCAGCGGTTGAGGCAGCAAGGGCAGGAGAGCATGGAAAGGGTTTTGCAGTAGTTGCGTCTGAAATCAGGAGCCTTGCCCAAAGGTCGTCCCAATCAGCAAAGGAAATTACAGGACTTATACAGGAAAGCGTGGAAAAGACAAAGAGGGGTGTGCATCTTGCCAATGAATTGAACACAAAACTTGGCGAGATAGCAATAAGTGTAAAAAAGGTTGCTGATTTGATGGATGAGGTTGCAGCAGCATCACAAGAGCAGGCATCAGGAATCAATCAGGTTAATACAGCAGTGTCCCAGATAGACCAGACCACCCAGCAGAATGCCTCTCTTGTAGAAGAGACATCCGCATCTGCAGAGGAACTTGCGGCACAGGCAAAGGAACTTATAAGTCTTGTATCTGTATTTAAATTAAATGGAACAGGCGAAGAAACCCACTTTGAAAGGGGGATGAGAGAACACCCTGTAAAGAGGACTGCCATCCATGCAGTATCAGGCAAAACAGCAAAGGCCCTGCCCCGTGCATCGGGTAGAGCAGAAAGAAAGCCAACTACATCAGAAGTTTCAAATTATAAATCAGAGGTTTCAGGAAATGTGGAGGAGGGTTTTGCAGAGTTCTAAAATGACAGCAACGGCAAAAAGACATTATAGTAAAGGCAATAAATAAATTTACATTATTGTCATTCCCGCGCAGGCGGGAATCCAGTAAAATAAAAAGATTCTGGATACCTGCTTTCGCAGGCATGACAAAAAACTTAATGCCGTTACTATAGTTAAAAATGACAGCATATATACACACTATACCATATGAGGATGAGGAAGGAATGGATGGGCTGACCAATGATGTGTTTTCCCTCTTTTCAAATCTGATATACAAATACTCTGGAATAAAACTCAATGCTAATAAGCAAAACCTCCTTACATCAAGGCTTGCAAAGAGGATAAATCAACTGGGACTGCGGGGGGTTTATGATTATTATCAGATGGTGAGGGATAGCGAAGATGAACGGATAGAGATGCTTAACCGCATTTCCACTAACACAACAAAATTCTTTAGGGAGAATTATCATTTTGAGTATCTGAAAAATAGTGTAATACCAAAATTACTGAAGGACAAGACAAATGACAGGACAATAAGGATATGGAGCGCAGGCTGCTCAACAGGTGAAGAGCCGTATTCCATAGCCATATCAGTTTGTGAGGTAGTGAAAAGGCGCGGTTGGGACATTAAAATCCTTGCAACAGATATATCCACAAAGGCTTTAGAAACTGCAAAGGCAGGGATATATGAGATGGAACAGATACCTGATGATTTGCCCACTGAAATAACTGCGGCATATTTTATGAAGGGCATTAAGGAAAATGAGGGCAGAATAAAGGCAAAGGATTTTTTAAAGGAGATGATACGGTTCAGACGGCTCAATCTTAAAGACGCAGAATACCAGTTTTCAAAAAAGTTTGATGTCATATTCTGCAGGAATGTGATGATTTATTTTGATGAAAACATGAAGCGCCATGTGATGAATAAATTCCACACACATCTGACAGATGATGGCTGCATGTTTTTGGGTCATTCAGAAACCGTATTGAATAAAGAGGTATTTACGCCTGTTTATATAACGGTGTATAGGAAGAAGATGTGATATGCAGCGGATTATAATTAACATTGGTGACATTATTGTGTCCAGTGAGCCTGCCTTATTGGAAACGGTTCTGGGTTCGTGTGTTTCTGTGTGCCTGTGGAACGAAAGACTGCGCATAGGCGGCATGAACCATTTCATGCTTCCGCAGACAAAAGATAACACAAAGGACAAAGGATATTACGGCTGTGAATCTATTCACGAAATGGTCAATAAATTTATAAGACTTGGCTCTGCTGCACAGTCTCTTAAGGCAAAGGTCTTTGGCGGCAGTAGGGTAAATAAGACTATTTACCAGAAAAGAACAATGGATATTGGAAAAGAGAATGTCCGTATTGCAAAGGATATACTGGATAAATACAGCATCTCTGTAATAAAGGAATTTACAGGACCTGATTATGGCATAAAGGTAATATTCTGCACATCCACAGGAAGGGCGTTTATAAAGAGACTAGGGGTTGTATGATAAAGGTAATGCTCATAGATGATTCTGCACTTATAAGGCATCTCCTCACAGAGATACTTAATGATACAGATGACATCAGGGTAGTAGGCACTGCCTCTGACCCGATATTTGCAATGAAGAAAATAAATGACCTCAAACCTGATGTTATTACCCTTGATGTAGAGATGCCCCGAATGGACGGGCTCACCTTCCTTGAACAACTAATGAAGACAAATCCCCTGCCTGTGGTTATGATTAGCGCCTTGACACAGAAAGGCGGTGACACCACTTTAAAGGCGATTGAACTTGGCGCTGTTGATTATGTAAGCAAACCATCTATTGATGTATCAAACGGTGTTTCAGCACTGGGTGATGAGATTGCAAGTAAAGTCAGGGTTGCTGCAAAGGCGAATTTAAGAAAAGTCAGGAGTCAGGGGGTGAAAAGCATGCTTTTCACGGTCAGGGGTAAAACTCAAAACTCTGAACTCAAAACCACCACTGATAAAATAATTGCAATAGGGGCATCAACAGGCGGGACACAGGCTATAACAGAGGTCCTAGCCAATCTCCCTGAATCTACACCCGGCATTGTTATAGTCCAGCACATGCCTCCTGTGTTTACCCGCTCATTTGCTGACAGGTTAAATTCTGTTTCAAGACTGGATGTAAAAGAGGCATGTTCAGGAGACAGGGTGTTGACAGGGACTGTCTTAATAGCGCCCGGTAATAAACACATGACAGTAAAGCGTAACGGCGCCATGTATTATGTGGATATTCAGGACGGTCCTATGGTAAACTTTGTCCGACCTTCTGCAGATGTCCTGTTTCGGTCTGTTGCAAGATGTGCAGGTAAAAATGCTATCGGAGTTATTCTTACAGGCATGGGTGAAGATGGTGCAAGGGGGATGCTGGAGATGAAAGAGGCAGGGGCATGGACAATTGCACAGGACGAGGCAACATCTGTTGTATTCGGCATGCCAAAAAAGGCAATAGAGATTGGCGCAATAGACAAGGTATTACCTCTGGAAAAGATAGCAGAGGGTATAAATGAAAACATCTAATAATCCATCAGGTTATTCCATCTCACTCCGCAATATCTTTTTTAAAGTCCTTGCAGTTATCTTCCTTGCTGAACTATTTATTATGTCTATTCTGCACATATTTTTGCCTGAAAAGGGCATAATTGTAGAAACATTTTTAGATGTGACAGCCCTTGCAATTGTAATGATACCTTTCCTTTGGTATCTGGTTATTAAACCTTTTTCTGAAACACTTACAAAGACACATCTTCTCTTTGAATCATCTCCTGACTGCATGTGCCATATCTCTTTGGATGGTAAATTTATTAGTATGAACAGGGCAGGCTTAAAATTGAACGGACTTGATAGTCCAGAAGAGGTTATTGGAAAAGACTGCACAGCCAGCATAATAGACAACAAGGTTCTGGCAGAAGACGCAGTAAGGACTGCTGCAAAGGGTGAATCTATATCTCTTGAGTATAAGTCTGTTAATAAAAACGGCGCAGAAATCTGGTGGGATTCCAAATTAACACCAATAAAGGATTCAAATGGCAATATTACCAGCATACTGCGGGTTTCAAGGGATATAACAGCCCAGAAATCTTTGGTAAAGACAATAGAGCAGATTACATCTATTATAGAATCAACCTCTGACCTTGTTGGGGTTGCCTCTCCTGACAAAAGGCTGATTTATATAAACAAGGCAGGAAGAGAGATGCTTGGCATTGGTCTGCACGATGATATTTCAAAAACATACATCCCTGATTATCATCCTGAATGGGCTTATAATATTGTGTTAAATAAAGGCATTCCATTTGCCATCCAGCATGGCACATGGACAGGTGAAACCGCTATTTTAACCCGCAGCCGCACAGAGATACCCTTATCCCAGACAATAATAGCACACAAAAGACATGATGGAAGTGTAAAATTCTTTTCTACTATTGCCAGAGATATAAGTAAATCCAAGCAATTAGAATATAATCTGATAAAAAGCAGAGAACATCTTGCTCATGCTCAGGCAATTGCCCACATAGGAAGTTGGGAATGGGACATAGAAAAAGGAGGATTATACTGGTCTGATGAAACCTACCGCCTCTTTGGTTTAAAACCATATGAGATTACGCCTGCATATGAAGATTTTCTCAACAGGGCGCACCATGAAGACAGGGGATTTGTCAGAAGGTCAGTTAATGAAGCCGTATATGACAAAAGACCTTACTCTATTGAGCACAGGATTATACTGCCTGATAATTCAGTCCGCTTTATGCATTCAGAGGGCAAGGTAACCTTTGATGAAGATAACAGGGCAATACTCATGTCAGGGACATCACAGGATATAACAGAGCACAAGAAACTTGAGACACAACTCCGTCATGCACAAAAGATGGATGCAGTAGGCAAACTGGCTGGAGGCATAGCCCATGAATTCAATAATATACTCACATCAATAATAGGCTACACCTATATCTTGCAGAAAAAACTTAATAACGATCCATTGATTACATATACAAGGCAAATCCTTGCCTCATCAGAAAGGGCTGCCAATCTCATAAGGGGTCTCCTTGAATTCAGTAGAAAGGACTTAACACCTTCAAAAAGGGCTGTAAATTTAAATGAGATAGTAAAAGAATCTATAGTTTTTATAGAGGGCATGATTGGGGAAGATATTAAGATTGAACAGGTATTGAGCGATGAGAAAATTAGTGTAATAGCAGACAGAGGTCAGATTGAACAGGTTTTAATGAACCTTGCTGCCAATGCAAGGGATGCCATGCCTGATGGAGGGGTTTTAATCATAAAGACGAAAATTATAGAGATGGATGATGGTTTTATAAAGGCGCACGGGTTTGGCAAAAACGGGAGATATGCTGTTATCTTATTTGCAGATACAGGTAAAGGCATGGATGAAAAGACAAGGGAGCATATCTTTGAGCCGTTCTTTACAACCAAGGATGTAGGAAAAGGCACAGGACTAGGACTTGCAATTGTGTATGGGATGATTGAAGAACACAGCGGCTATATAAATGTATATAGTGAACAGGGCAAAGGGACAGAGTTTACAATATACCTTCCTTTTACTGAAGAAAAGGTTACTATTGAAACACGACATGAAGTTACCCTGTTAGGCGGGAAAGAAACTATACTTGTTGTAGATGATGACTGCGAAACAATAACTGCTGTAAAAACCTTTCTTGAAGAATTTGGCTATAAGGTCATAGAGGCAGATAGCGGGGAATCTGCCATAAGGCTCTTTGAAGAAAATAAGGAAGGCATAGGTCTTGTTATCCTTGATGTAATAATGCCGGATAAGAACGGCAAAGAGGTATATGATGAAATGAAAAAAATCAGACCTGATATTAAAACTATATTTGTCAGCGGTTATGGCGCTGATATGCTCTTTGAGAGAAAAATCCTTGAACATGACATGGATTTTATCTGCAAGCCATTCATACTCAGCCAGTTTTTGACTAAGGTCAGAGAGGTGCTGGACAGGTAAATATTCCCCCCTTGCAATCCCATCTCTTTTTAGGTTATAGATAGTTCATGGAGTATTATCCAATATTTCTTGACATAAAAGACAAACCCTGTGTTGTTATCGGCGGCGGCAAGGTCGCAGAGAGAAAGGTGTTGTCCCTTCTTGATGCAGGCGCGAAGGTTTGTGTAATAAGCCCTGATGTTACACCCGCCATAAAAAGACTTGCCTGTCAAAAAAAAATAAAGATTATCTCTCGGGCATACAAACAAGGAGATGTAAAAGGCCTCTTTCTTGTTTACAGTGCAACAGATAATAGGACAGTAAGCCTGATGGTCTTTAAAGAGGCTCAAAAAAATGGCATACTGCTCAATGTGGTTGATGTGCCTGAATTGTGCAATTTCATAGTGCCGTCAGTGGTTGAAAGGGGCGCTCTCTTGATTGCCATATCAACTTCTGGGAAATCGCCTGCTATGGCAAAAAAAATCAGGGAAAGATTGGAAAAGGAATTCGGCACGGAATATGGCGTGTTCCTTGATATTATGGGCAAGATAAGGGAGAAGGTGTTGACCGGTAGTAAGGAGCCTGATAAAAATAAAAAGATATTTGAAGAACTTGTGAACTCTGCGCTTCTTGATTTAATAAGGCAGAAGAACAAAAAGGAGATTGACAGCCTTTTAAAGAGATTGCTTGGCAGTTCATTTACACTGTCAAAGATGAAGGTGAAACTTTGAACTTTCTATTATTCCACATAACAGTTTTTTTATATCTGGCGGCTTCATGCGTGTATACTGCATTTCTATTTTCTCACAATGAGAAGATAGTTAAGGCAGGCAGTAGAATCCTTTTCTTCTCTTTCCTGCTTCATACAATCACAATTATAACCAGAGGCATTGAGGCAGGGAGACTTCCTGTTACAAACCTGCATGAATCCCTGTCTATTCTTGCATGGATGCTCGTGGGGATTTATCTAATTGTGGACAGACAATACAGCATTGCATCACTTGGATCTTTTGCTGCACCCCTGGCGCTTTTACTTTTGATAACCGCATCCCTTCTGCCAAAGGAGATTGTTCCGCTTGTTCCCCAACTTGAGAGTTACTGGCTCTATATCCATGTGCCCCTTGCAATGCTTGGCAATGCCTTTTTTGCCCTGACATTTTTATTAAGCATAATGTATATGATACAGGAGCATTATCTTAAATCAAGAAAACTCGGCGGGCTTTATTTTCTCTTGCCGTCTCTTGATGTGCTTGATGAACTGGGTTACAGGTGTCTTACTTATGGCTTTCCGCTTCTGACCGCAGGGATAATAACAGGCGCTATATGGGCTGAATATGTTTGGGGTAGTTATTGGTCATGGCAGCCAAGACAAATATGGTCTTTAATTACATGGTTTTTGTATGCAGCGCTTCTGCACGGAAGGCTTACAGTAGGCTGGCGGGGAAGAAAGGCAGCGATGTATGCAATTGCAGGGTTTGGTATTTTGCTTGGTTCATTTTTAATAATAAATCTTTTATCACTCGGCGGGCATGGGTTTTTGAGGTAATAGATATCTATGAACATCATCATCGTTGGCTTAAGCCACAAAACAGCGCCTGTGGAAATCAGGGAAAAACTTTCATTCCCTGCGGAAACAATTGCCGTGTCTCTGAATAAGTTATGCAGTAATTCCAGCATAAACGAAGGGGTCATAGTATCTACATGCAACAGGGTAGAGATATTTGCAATAACACCTGATGTTGAAAAGGGTCTATGGCAGGTAAAGAGGTTTTTGTCAGAATACCACAATGTCCAGATAGATGCATTGGAGGAGCATCTTTACACATATACAGGAGATGGCGCTGTCCAACATCTTTTTAAGGTAGCAGCAGGACTGGACTCAATGGTTATTGGTGAACCCCAGATATTCGGACAGATTAAGGATGCATACGGTTACGCAGTCCAGTATAAGACAGCAGGGATAATCATAAACAAACTCTTTCACAAGGCATTCTCCGTTGCAAAGAGGATAAGGACAGAGACAAATATCGGTTCAAGCGCTGTGTCTATAAGTTACGCTGCAGTTGAACTTGCGAGGAAGATTTTCGGCAAAATGGAAGGCAAGGCAGCAATGTTAATCGGTGCAGGAGAGATGGCGGAACTCGCAGCAAGACATCTTTTAAATAACGGGGTCAATGAAATACTGATAGCCAACAGGAGTTATGAGAGGGCAGTGGAGATGGCAAGAACATTTAAAGGCACTCCTATAATGTTCAGGGAATTCGGACACTATCTGAAAAGGGTTGATGTAGTTATCGTTTCTACAGCAGCCCCGCGGTATATAATAATGCCCATTCAGATAGAAGATGTAATAAAGGAACGGAAGAACAAGCCTATGTTCTTTATTGACATATCTGTTCCAAGAAACATTGACCCGCTTATAAACAATATAGACAATGTCTATTTGTATAATATAGATGACCTTCAGGGTGTGATAGAGGCAAATCTGAAAGAGCGTCAGAAAGAGGCAAGGCTGGCAGAAAATATAACTCATGATGAAGTAGCAAAATTTTGCAGGTGGATAAAATCACTTAATGTTGTGCCAACGATAATATCCCTCCGTAAAAAGTTTGATGAGATAAAAAAGGGTGAACTTAACGAGGCATTATCATCATTGAAAGACCTTTCAGATGAGCAGAAAAAGACAATTGAAAAGATGGCTGATGCGATTATTAAAAAGGTCATGCACGACCCTGTAACACATTTGAAAAAAGAATCTCATAATATTGAAGGAGATTTTTACATAGAGGCAGCAAGGAAGTTGTTTGATTTGGATAAAGAAGGGGAAGATGTTTCAAGAAAGGTTGAAGAAAGTTAATTGGATGTTAAGTTTATGTCAATAGAACCTTTACCAAGACTTGATGTTGCCCCCGTAATTAGAGAAAAAATATTGCCGTATTGCAGGCTAAAATATGGCGAGATTTGGGAGGATAAAGTAAGTGGGCATAGAGTTGGTATTCTAGATGCCGCTAAAATTGAGGATATACAAGAATTATTTGAGAAACAAAAAGCCACACTTGCTGTTAGCGACCCTCCGTATAATGTTATTGTAGGAAATGAAAATACCGATAATCTTTTTAAGTGGACGTTAGAGCAGTATATGGAATTTTCAAAAAAGTGGGTTGAAAATACGATTTCAATTCTAGATAAAGATGCAAACTTCTATATCTGGCTAGGCGCAGACCAAAAAGAGCATTTTCAGCCTTTGCCTGATTTTATGATTATGATGAGAGGCTTCAAAGATATTCGTTCAAGAAGCTTCATCACCATGCGCAATCAAAGGGGATATGGCACGCAGAAAAACTGGATGGCGGTAAGACAGGAACTGCTTTATTATACAAAGGGAGAAGCATGTTTCAATGTTGACGCTGAATATACGGACATTCCGAAGATTTTAAGAGGTTACTACAAAGAGGTAAATGGTAAAAAAACAGAAAACTTTGAGAGAAGCAAGTCGGAAAACATTCGCGCGGGGAATGTGTGGGTTGATATTCAGCAAGTATTTTACAGAATGGAAGAAAATGTCCCCGGTTGTTATGCGCAAAAACCTTTGAAGTCGATTGAAAGAATTGTTAGGGCGGGCAGCCAGCAAAGGGATTTGATTGCAGATTTTTTCAGCCATGCAGGAACCACTTTGATAGCAGGGGAAATCCATAAAAGAAGGGTTTACACAATGGACATTGACCCGATTTTTGCTGAAGTTACGATTAGAAGATTGGAACATTTGAGGAAAACAGGCAAGACCGGTTGGCAATTTAAAAATCCTTTCCCTGAACTAGGTGAGTTGCAATTAGAACAAGAAGAACCTATAGAAAATAATAAAAAAATGAAGCCTCTAACACTTTTTGGCTTTTAAGAGATACTTTATGGAAGAACTAACCAAACAACTACAAAAATTAATTGACAGACTTGAACATGCCAAAAATTTCAGAGAAGAAATTTTAACATTAAGGTCAATATTTCCATTTAGCGAATATGAATATATCATTTCAACTTTACTCTGGAAAAGAAGGCTGACTTTTGATGAATATTTAGAACTGAGAATTTCTTACATTGATCGCAACCTATATCTATACATTTTTGAAATTTCCGCACCAAGAGGTTTCGGCGACACTTGGGCATTTGGACACTTAAGAGAATTGGTTCCGGATTTTCAAAGACCCTCCAAAAAAATAGACCCTGATTATTCCGGGGAATACGACTTTTATCTTGAATGGGCAGATGGCAAAAAGAAAACTCACGGAATCAAGATAGAGGTAAAAGCATCAAGGGCTGTTGATTTTGAGAGAGCCGACCAACCTTTGTATATTAAAGCCCTCACGCATGATTCAAAGCGACCATTTGATATGAATTTCCAACAAATCAAGCCAAAATGCTGCGATGTGTTTATATGGATTGCTGTATGGCGGGATAAAATAAGATATTGGGTTTTATCCTCAAAGGAAGTTGAAAGCAGCAAGTATTATTCAAAGGGACAACACCGGGGAAATGTAGATGAAGGACAATTGCACCTAAACCATGACAACATTAAGGAATTTAATAAATACCTTATTGAATCAACGCATATTAAAAAAGCTGTTATTGAGGCTTACAAAAGGCAACATAAGATTTAAACCACGATTGTTATGGGAAAATAATAACATATGAAAGAGGTATCTCTTGAAGAAAGTCATTAAAATCGGCACACGCGGCAGCGCATTGGCGCTCTGGCAGGCGAATTTCGTCAAATCAGAACTTGAAAAAAGATACCCTGACTGCACGGTTGAACTTGTGAAAATCAAGACCACAGGGGATAAAATATTAGATGTGCCTTTGGCAAAGGTCGGTGGCAAAGGGCTTTTTGTTAAGGAGATTGAAGAGGCGCTGTTAGAAAAAAAAGTTGATTTGGCAGTTCATTCAATGAAAGATGTGCCGACTGATTTTCCAAAAGGCCTTCATCTTTCTGCAATTTTAGAAAGGGAAGACCAAAGGGATGCGTTGATAATAAAGGGGCAAGGGGCAAGGGGCAAGGGGCAAGGGTTTAAAGACCTGCCGCAGGGTGCAACTATTGGCACAAGCAGTTTGAGACGCTCGTCTCAACTGCTAAATATAAGACCTGATTTAAAGATTGTTCGGTTGCGCGGCAATCTTGACACAAGGATTAGAAAAATGGATGAAGGGCAGTTTGACGCCATAATCCTCGCTGCTGCCGGTGTTAAAAGGCTTGGCTTAAAAAATAGGATTACAGAACTCCTCTCCCCTGATATTAGTTTACCTGCAATTGGACAGGGCGCTGTTGGCATTGAAACAAGGATTGATGATGAAGACACAAATAAGATGGCTGCATTTTTAAACCACAATGAAACATCTATTTGCGTTCGCGCTGAAAGGGTGTTTTTAAAGAAACTAGAGGGCGGATGTCAGGTGCCGATTGCCGGATATGGTGTTATTGAAAATAAAAACCTAAGCCTTACAGGGCTTGTAGCATCTGTAGACGGCAAAAATATTATAAAGGATTTTATTATCGGCAGTGTTAAAGATGCAGAATCCCTTGGCATAAAACTTGCCGAAACCCTTCTGAATAAAGGCGCATGGGAGATTTTAAAAGAGGTATATGGGGGGTAGCAACTGCAATTTCTCTTTTTGGTTGTCAGAAATAAAAAATAGGGGAAGTGTCCCTTATTTCCTATTTGTCTCAAGGGGTAGTTAAATGGCATCTGGCAAAAAAATAAGACTCACAAGTTATGCATCATGCGCAGGTTGAGCGGCAAAGATGGGGCCAAAAGCCCTGATGCAGGTTCTGCATCATCTGCCAGATGTAAAAGATGAAAATCTTTTGGTAGGCATTGATACTGCTGATGACGCAGGGGTGTATAAAATTTCAAATGACACGGCTGTTGTGAATACGCTTGATTTTTTTCCGCCGATTGTTGATGACCCATATATATTTGGAAGTATTGCTGCGGCGAACGCCTTAAGTGATATTTATGCAATGGGTGGGACTCCTAAACTTGCTATGAATATAGCGTGCTTTCCACCTGATTTAGATTTGTCCATACTTGAGGATATTATTAAAGGAAGTGTTGATAAATTAAAAGAGGCGGGTGTTTTGCTTGTTGGCGGTCATTCTATAGAGGATAAAGAGGTCAAGTATGGACTTTCTGTTACAGGTTTTGTTCATCCTGATGAGATAGTCAGGAATGCAGGCGCAAAGCCGGGGGACAGCCTTATATTGACAAAACCGCTGGGCGTGGGTGTTATTACGACTGCGCTGAAAAATAGAAATATAAAACTAGAAGATGCTGATAATGCGATTGTTTCAATGCAGGCATTGAATAATATATCGGCAAAGGTTATGACAGAAATAGGTGTCAATGCCTGCACAGATATAACAGGTTTCGGACTCATAGGTCATTTAACAGAAGTTGCAGATGCAAGCAATGTTTCTGCGGTTATAAACTCAAAAAAGGTGCCTGTCTTTGACATAGCGATTAAACTGGTTAAGAAAAGGGGCAATATGCCCAAGTCTATTGCTGCAAACAAGGAGTATTTTAAAGAAAGGGTTGAGTGTTCTGATAATGTGCCTAGTGCATTGGAAGACCTCTTTTACGATCCCCAGACATCAGGGGGGTTGTTATTATCTGTGGCACAGGAGAAGATGCCTCAATTACTAGAAAGATTAAAATCACAAGGTGTGGCAGGATATAAGATTGGTGAGGCTGTGATGAGGCGGAACGAATGGCTGATATCTGTAAAGTGAATTATTGTAATCTGGAAGGCGATATCACCCGGTGGTGCTGCCAGTCTTCAAAACTGTGCTGTCCTGTGAATACAGGAGAGGTGGGTTCGACTCCCTCCGCCTTCCGCCAGTTTTAAAATTTCTTAATATTCATTTAACCTGCTTTTAACAAATCTGTGAAATAATAGGTGCATGACAAAAAAACAAGAAAAAGGTAAGGCATCAAACAAAAACCTTATTATTGGTATAATCCTGCTTGCACTAATTGGTTTTGGCGGCGGCTATTTCTTTTCTGTGTATTTAACAGATAAGGATGGAGATATTACTGACATTGCATTACTGCGCGGCGGTGAAACCAGCCCCACACTCTCACCTGTAAAATTTACAGGCAGAACAGCAAAGGCATACCAGATAGCAAAGGAGATACCTGAGGTGCTGGACAGCCTTTATTGTTACTGCAGGTGCAAGGAAAATTTTGGACATAAAAGCCTTCTGTCGTGTTATGTGGATGACCATGCAGCATATTGTGATGTGTGCATGGATGAGGCAATTATTGCATATGACCTCTATAAGCAGGGTAAGGATGTAATCAGTATCAGAAAATATATAGATAAAAAATATTCGTCATTTTCCCATTGACCCTAAAGAGGTGAGGCTTGAACAGAAAGATTATTTTACTTGTTGCTGGTGTTATTGTGCTGTCACTGATAATGGGATATATGTTTGGTGCAAAGACAAAAAAACCAAGTATCATCAAGATAGATAAAAAAACTGCTTCATCCGAGGGTGCAGCAAATTCACATATAGATTATAATGAGGTAATAGGGGAGATTCAAGGACATCTTAAGACAAACCCGAATGACGCAAAGGCACTTGCCGCACTTGGAGATACATATTTTGAACTCCAGAGGTTTGAAGATGCAGTAGATGTTTACAAAAAGGCAATTGCAATAGACCCTGATGATATTGATTCATGTAATGACCTTGGGTTATGTCTGCATTACACAGGGAGAACACAAGAGGCAATTAAATATATTGATGACTGCATAAAAAGAAATCCCAACTATCAGAGGATATATCTTTCAAAGGGTTTTATATTGTCTGTAAGAGGGAAACTGCCAGAGGCAAGACAGTCATGGGAAATAGCGTATAAGATGGCACCTGACAGCGATGTGGGTAAGGCTGCAGAGGAGTTTCTGTTAAAGAATAGATAAATGGGGGGTATTCTTGGAAAAGGGTGATGGACAGAAGGTGAAAAACAGCAGTAATGTTGGCAGTAAGGTCTGGGATTTTTTCAATTCCCTTAAACTTAACCTTACAGTTCTTTTGAGTCTGGCTGCTACCTCCATCATTGGCACTATCATTGAGCAGGGCAAGCCCATTGAAGTTTATACAAAGGAATACGGTGAGAAGATAGCATCGTATATTGTAACATTCGGCTTTCATAATATGTATCATACATGGTGGTTTCTTGCACTTCTGGGGCTGCTTACAGCAAATATAATAGTATGCACTATTGATAGGTTCCCTCAAAAGTGGAAATCCACCTTTGGTGGGAAGATTGAGGCAGAGCCGTCATTTATAAAAAGTCTTGGCAATAATAGTTATTTTACCATTCAAGGAGGCAATCTTCAGGATATAAAGGCAAGGGTGATAGATTATCTTAAGAGAAAAAGGTATAAGATAAAAAACTCTGACACAGATAAAGGTGCTTCAATCTATGCGTGGAAGGGGACAATAGGACGTTTTGGTTCCGATGTTACGCATGTGAGCTTAATCCTCATTCTTACAGGTGCAATACTAGGGAGTATCTTCGGTTTCAGAGATTATGTGAGCATAATAGAGGGGGAAACAGTCAAGACCCCAAGAACGGATTTCAAACTTAAACTGGATAAGTTCTGGATAGACTATTATGATTCGGGTGCTATAAAACAGTTCAACAGCAGTTTGACTGTTATTGAAGATGGCAAAGGGGTATTATCAAAACAGATATGGGTTAACGAACCTCTCAAATATAAAGGCGTCTGGTTTTATCAGAGCAATTATGGGCTGGCATATGACAGGATAAAAGAGGCACAACTGGTTCTAAAGAATAAAAAAGAGAATAAGATTATCGGTAAACCCTTTACAATAAAATGGGATGAGCAATCTAAAATACCTGATTCAAATTTTACTGTCAGGGCCACAGGTTTTGTTGCAGACTTTGGTTTTGATGAAAAGATGAAACAGATATATACAAGGTCTAATGAGCATAATAACCCGGCAATTGGTGTAGAAGTTTATGATGGTGATAAACTTATATCCCGCCCGTGGCTTTTTCTTAATTATCCTGAAATATTTGCCGCAATACCGGATACAGACTATGACCTGATATTCATGGGTTACAAGGGGATTTACTTTACAGGACTGCAGATGACAAAGGACCCCGGCACAAATATTGTGTGGCTCGGTTCAATCCTGATGGCTGTTGGTTTCACACTTGCCTTTTTTATATTTTATAAAAGGGTGTGGGTCAGGATTAAAAGGGGAGAAAATGGTATGGATATTTATATAGGCGGTATGATAAATAAAAATAAGATTATGTTTGAGAGGGAATTTTCAGAATTAGTTGAGTCTTTAAAGGCAAATGTGGAGGTTGTAAAATGATAAAATCCCTTATGTTCTTTGATATGGCATTTTGGTTCTATCTTATAACTGCCGTATTGTATATACTTAACTGGATTGTTAAGTATGACTGGATTGGAAAGTCTGCTACAGTAATGGCATTTATTGCGATTTTTGCAAATACAATGATACTGGTTACAAGGACTATAGAGTCAGGTCATGCGCCTTTTTCAAATCTTTACGAATCAATGGTTTTATTTGTATGGGCTACAGCAATAGGTTATCTTATTATTGAATTCAGGTATAAGATTAAGGTCATAGGTGCTGTTGTGATGCCGTTGGCATTTATTGCTATGTTTTCTGCATCGCAACTGCCGTACAGGTTTCAGAATGTTGAGAAGTTGAACCCTGCACTGCAGAGCATATGGCTGGAAATCCATGTATTTACAACATTTGTAGGTTATGCTGCCTTTGCCATAGCATTTGGTTTGTCTATAATGTATCTAATAAAGGAGTTGATGATTGAAAAGGGGAGAAGGAATGCCTTGATAGATGCATTTCCTGCGACTACAATACTGGATGAATTGAGTTATAAGGGCATTATGTGGGGATTTCCGTTTCTGACAATAGGTATAATCACAGGGGCATACTGGGCAAATAACGCATGGGGCACATACTGGAGTTGGGACCCGAAGGAGACATGGTCGCTTATTACATGGTTTATCTATGCAGCGTATCTTCATGCAAGGGTTACAAGGGGATGGAGGGGCAAGAGGGCTGCATGGCTCTCAGTCATTGGCTTTCTGGCAGTGATATTCCTTTACTGGGGGGTTAGTTTTATCCTGCCAGGGTTACATGCGTATGCATAAAAGACAGTGATGAGTTAAGAGTTGAGTTGAGAGTTATGAGTTATAAGAAAAAAAAAAAAAATTGAACAAGAGCAAAACATAGGAAATGAAAATAAAGGACTTTCTACCTCTGTCCTTACAGGTATATTTGTTGCCATATTGCTGATAATAGTCCTTGTTGTTGTCTTTGGCAGAAGCGAGAAATTCATGTCTGTTGAGGCAGGGACGCGGGCACCTGAATTTACACTTCCAGATTTAAAAGGTGGGAATAAAAGTCTTTCGGAATATAGGGGCAAGGTTGTATTTATAAACT
>JACRPW010000001.1:49376-54122 GCA_016223005.1 Deltaproteobacteria bacterium
CATGGTGCAAGCCGTGCAGAGAAGAAATGCCGTCAATGCAGGATATATATGCAGGTTTGAAAGAACAGAATTTTGAGATACTGGCAGTGAGTATTGACAAGGGTGATACTGATGTCATAGAGAAGTTTGTTAAAGAATACGGTCTTACATTTCCTATCTTGCTTGACAGAAAGAACAGAATAAAAGAGGATTATAAAACTACAGGGGTGCCTGAGACATTTATAATAGACCAGAACGGAATAATTGCTGAAAAGGTTGTTGGTCCCAGAGAATGGCGGGCAGAGGAAGGACTGAAGATGATTATGGAATTATTGAAAAATGGTCCAAAGACTCCTGAAGAATATAAAAAGGGGTTAAAGGCAAAAGGGTGAAAAGCATGCTTTTCACGGCTAAAGGAAAATACTGATGAATAGTTTTACTCTTAAATATTTGATTGTTTTTGTTGTCTCTATATTTTTGCCAGCATCAGCATATGCAAGCCAGAATCTCTTTTCTGCGGCAGGCATTGAGGAGATAAAAGAAAAACCGCCTGCAGCAGAGTTTACCCTTAAATCTTTAGACGAAAAAATGGTCTCTATCAAGGACTTCAGGGGCAAAGTAATCTTGTTAAACTTTTGGGCAACATGGTGTCCGCCGTGCAAGTTTGAAATGCCTGAGATGGAGAGCCTTTATAAAAAATATAAAGATAAAGGTCTTGTAATGCTTGCTGTTGATATACAGGAGAGCCCTAATACAGTTAAAAAGTTTATACAAAAGAATGGTTATACATTTACTGTTCTTCTGGATTCAGATGGAGATGTGAGCAGGTTATATAATGCTGTTTATATTCCCATAACTTATATTATAGACAAGAACGGAAAACTTATTGGTAAGGCGGCAGGGGCAAGGGAGTGGAGTGGCGCGCCAATAAATAGTTTGATTGAGGAACTATTAAAATGACTACTAATGAGATAGGTGTATTATGGGCACTAATTGGGGGACTGCTTTCCTTCATATCTCCGTGTGTGCTTCCGTTAGTCCCATCCTATATATCATTTATTACAGGCATTTCGTTTGAAGAGTTGACCAATCAGGAAAACGAGAGAGAGATAAAGAAGGTCATTCTGGTCAACTCTATTATGTTTATAATTGGTTTTTCAGTAGTTTTTATTTCACTTGGCGCATCTGCAAGTTTCTTCGGTCAGTTTTTTATTACCTATAAAGATATTATAAGAAAGATTGGCGGCATTATTATCATCCTCCTTGGAGTCCACATCATAGGGCTTATAAACTTCAGGATTCTCCAGCAGGATAAAAGGCTTCACTTTTTCAGAGAAAAACCGGCGGGGCTCCTTGGCTCGTTTCTTGTGGGGATTGGTTTTGCAGCAGGCTGGACGCCGTGCATAGGGCCAATCCTTGCTTCAATCCTTATCATTGCCGCTGGTTCAGAGACATTCATGTTTGGCATGTTCCTTATGGTTATCTATTCTATAGGACTTGCAATACCATTCCTATTTACCTCTTTCGGCATAAATGCCTTTCTAAAACACTTCAGCCGCCTCAAAAAGCACATGAGGTTGGTTTCAATTATTACAGGCTCATTTCTTATCGTAATAGGCCTCTTGATTTATACAAACTATTTTGCTATAATCTCTGGCATGTTGAATAGTTTGCTTCCATTTCTTAATTTCTAAATCTTTCAAAAAAATGCATTTGCATTTTTTGGGGTAAAGACACATCTATGATTCATATTGATGTCTACGCCAGAAAAGACTGCCATCTTTGCAAAAGTAATTGTTTGCTTTGTAAAGATGTAAGGGATGTGCTTATCAATGTTAGAAAAGATATTCATTTTGGTTTCAAAGAGATAGATATAACAGCAAATGAAGAACTCCTTAGACGCTATAAAGAGAACATTCCGCTTATATTTATAAATGGCAAAAAGGCATTTAAGTTTAAGGTGGATGAGGTAGAACTAAGAAAGAGACTCAGAAAAGAGATTATAAGAAACACACTGCTTAAAAAATGCAGAAGTAAGATTAAAACCCTGAACAAATAATACCTGCCCTGTAAACCCCCAAAAATAGACTTTGATTTTTGGGGAAACTTTAGAATAGGTCTATGCCACTCAAATACGATGCGATAATTGTCGGTCTTGGTCCCGCCGGTGCAGCCGCTGCCTATAAACTTGCATCAAATGGTCTAATGGTATTGGCACTTGATAAAGAGAAATTCCCCAGATATAAGACCTGCGGCGGCGCTGTTTCATATAAAGTAAATAAGATTCTGAACATGGATTTTAGTTCCGCAGCAGAGGATGTAACAGAGGGTATTGTCTTCTCTTTCAGAGCAAAAAGGCAGATTTTTATCCCCCATAATACCCCTATTGCTACAATGGTTATGCGGGACCGTTTTGATAACCTATTAGCCGAAAAGGCAAAGGCAAAAGGAGTGGAAATTCTTTACAACATAAAGGTTAATGGTATAGAAGAAGATGACAGTCAAGTGGTTGTCAAAACAGAAAAAGAAGATTTTAAGGCAAGTGCGGTGGTTGCAGCAGATGGGGCATCAAGTTTTATAGCAAGGGATTATTTCAAAATACCCTTAAAACCAAATACCTTGACGATTGAAGGTGAGTTTTCATTAGACAAGGAGATACTTTCTACATTAAAGGGTAAAGCCATTATTGATTTTGGACTCATACCGTGGGGGTATGGATGGATATTCCCGAAAGGCAACAACCTTTCTGTTGGCATAGCAGGATTAAGTTCAAAGACAAATAGTAATTTTAAGAATTATTATAATGAATTTGTCAAAAGGCATGATATACTTAAAGGGCTGAAACCAATAAGAGAGGGTGGATGGATTATCCCCCAGTTTCTGGGAAATAAAATCAAGATTTCCGGTAAGAGGATTTTACTTGCCGGTGATGCAGCACATATTGTTGACCCGTTTATTGGTGAAGGTATATACTATGCAATAAGAAGCGGACAGATTGCAGCAAATGCAATTACCTGCGGCATTAAAAATAATGATTTTACTTCTTATGAAAAAGAGATTGAAAGAGAGATTTATCCTGAACTTGAAGCAGCACAAAAGGTTGCCGACATGGTGTATTCCTATCCTAAAATCTGGTCTAGTATGCTAGAAGCGGATACTGCCTTTATTAAAAAGTACTATGATGTGATAACAGGGGATTGCAGTTATCAGGCATTTCTGCAGGAGATATTAACTACTTCAAAGTTTAGTATTTTAATTAAAGCCGTGAAAGGATGGCTAAAGGAGGTGATAAGATGGGAAGGTTCATGATTCCCCGCGTATCCCACTGTAAAGAGGGGTGCCATAGATTGTCCCGGGTATGACACTAAACTGCCCTTCATTAAGACTATGATAGGATGTGGGAAAAGGGAGTGCAAAAACATTTTTTCACTCCCTACACCCCAACCCGCATGGTGTACCGAATGTCCCGACTAAAAAATAAATTTTTTGCAAAACTCTTTACAAGATTCCCATCCCTTGTTGACTGGTGGGTTAAAAACACTGTTACATGGAAGGTTGATGATATTCCATGGACACCTTTTGAAAAAGATTTAAAAGACTGCAAGATTGCCCTTGTAACAACCGCAGGTGTGCATTTAAAAACCCAGAAACCATTTGACATGAAAGACCTTGATGGAGATCCTACCTATAGAGAAATACCACTTGATACCCCCAAACAAGACCTTATGATAACCCATGACTATTATGACCATAAGGACGCTGATAAAGATATAAATATTGTCTTTCCCATAGACAGACTCAAAGAGATGCAGGAAAGAGGTGAAATCGGTTCAATCAGCAGGATAAATTTTGGTTTAATGGGACATATAGATAAAAGACATGTATCCGCACTTATAAATGACACTGCACCGCAGATTGCAAAAAAACTAAAAGGTTTAAATGTTGATGCAGTTCTCCTAACGCCTGGCTGAGGTATTTGCAATCGGTCCGTTGGACTGATACAGAGGGAGATAGAAAAACAAGGGATTCCGTGTGTGAGCGTATCTATTATAAGAAAGTTTACAGAAGAGGTAAAACCTTCCCGTGCCATATTCTTGAAATGGCCCCTTGGACACCCTCTAGGCGAACCTTTTAAACCCGAACAGCATAATGCTGTTTTAAAGAAGGCATTTGAGGCATTAAAAACAGTCAAAACACCAGGAAGCATAATTGATATCCCTTTTAAATGGAAAAGGGTTGAAGACCGGGAAAAAGTCTAAAAAACCATTGTAATTTTTTATAATCTGTAACACCGTTTCTTACCAAAAATTATCTCATAGATTGGAAAAACAATCTTGACACAGCGTAACCTATCAATTACAATGTAATACATGAGGGTTATTCTGGATGCCGACTGTTTAATCAAGATTACGAAGGCGGGCATAAAGGAAGATATTTGCAATGCCTTTGATATTGCAATACCTCATCTTGTCAAGGAAGAAGTTATTGACAGGGGAAAGGCAAAGGGACTGTCTGACGCAGTTGTGGTGGATAAAAATATCAAGGATAAACTCCTTAAAGTAACCGGAGAAGGAGATGAGAAGTCAAATACCGGTGAAAAAGAGGCGGTGAATCTTTTTCAGAAGGGCGGCTTTGACGCCATCGGGAGCGATGACAGGAAATTTATCAAACAGCTTAGGCTTTTCAATATTGCATATATTACCCCGGCGGTTTTTGTCGCGCTGCTATTGAAACAAGGATATTTAACCCAAAGTGAAGCAATGGGAA
>JACRPW010000002.1 GCA_016223005.1 Deltaproteobacteria bacterium
ATTATTCACCATTCACTAATTACTGTTCACTATTCACTGTCTTTAAAGGGAGAAGGATATGCAGGCTCAGAAAATAAGAATAAAGTTAAGGGCGTATGACAACAGGCTTTTAGACCATTCTGTAAAAGAGATTGTAGAAACAGCAAAAAGGACAGGGGTAAGAATTATAGGACCCATACCACTTCCCACAAAGATAAATAAGTATTGTGTGCTTCGTTCTCCTCATGTGGATAAAAAGTCTAGAGAACAGTTTGAAATCAGAACACATAAAAGGCTTATTGACATACTGGAGCCAAACCAGCATGCTGTAGATGCACTAATGCGATTGGAACTTCCTGCTGGCGTGGATGTGGAGATAAAATTGTAGAAAAACCGTTATACGTGTGCGTTATAAGTGAGCGTGAAAAACAAAATCTTTTCGTATAACGCATCACGCACACGCATCACGGTATTGAGAGGTTATTTATGTTAGAAGGTATATTAGGCAAAAAGATTGGTATGACTCACATATTTTTAGAAAATGGTCATGATATTACAGTAACTGTTATAAAAACAGGTCCTTGTTTTGTTGTTCAAAAAAAGACAGTGGATAAAGAGGGATATAATGCCCTGCAGGTTGGTTTTTGTGAGAAAAAGGAAAAAAGGACAACAAAGCCTCTTTCAGGTCATTTTAAAAAAGCAGGAACAAAGCCATGCTACCACCTAAAAGAATTCAGGTGCAGTGATATTGATGCATATCAGAATGGTCAGGCGGTCAGCGGTTGTGATATATTTAAAGTTGGAGATTTTGTGAGTGTTTCAGGCAGGACAAAGGGCAGAGGTTTCCAGGGTGTTGTTAAGAGATGGAATTTTGCAGGTGGTGCAAAGACGCATGGCTCAATGTTCAATAGGGCGCCTGGTTCTATAGGTTCAAGTTCTGACCCTTCAAGGACATATAAAGGTCATAAGCACCCTGGACATTACGGCAATGAGGGCTTAACTGTAGAGAACCTCCAGATTGTTGGCGTAAGGACTGATGATAATGTTATACTTGTAAGGGGTGCTGTGCCAGGACCTGTTAACGGTATATTAGAGGTAAAAAGGTCAAAGAAAAAACAGGTAACAGGCTGAAGACAAAGGGACAAAAAGGGAGTAGACAATGCTTTTAGATGTCATTGACATAGATAATAAAAAGGTTGATACCATTGAAATAAAAGAAACCCTCTTTGGTGAAAAAGTAAATGAGCATCTCATTTACGATGCAGTAAGGATGCAGATGGCTAATAAAAGGGCAGGAACTGCATCAACAAAGACAAAAGGTTTTGTAAGTGGCGGCGGCACAAAACCGTGGAAGCAGAAGGGAACAGGCAGGGCAAGGTCAGGCTCAATCCGTTCTCCACTGTGGAGACATGGCGGCATTGTCTTTGGTCCTCATCCGCGAGATTACTCTTATCAAATACCAAAAAAGATGAGAAGAGAGGCAGTAAGGTCAGTAATCTTATTAAAACTAAATGAAAATAAGATAAGGGTTATAAATGAAATAAATCTGGAGCAACCTAAAACAAAACTTGTAATGGATATTTTGAAAAGATTAAATGTAACATCAGGTTTGATAATTATTAGTGATTGTAACAGAAATCTGGAGCTTGCAGCAAGAAATTTACAAGACAGCAAGATTCTTAAGACAGACGGCTTAAATGTATATGACCTTTTAAATTACGATAACTTAATTATCACAAGGTCTGCTGTTGAAAAGATACAGGGGGTGTTTGGAAGGTGATAACAAGTGCATACAATATAATTAAGGGGACTGTTATAACTGAAAAAAGTACACAGAAAAGGACAGAGTCAAATCAGGTTATTTTCTGGGTTGATGTTAAGGCAAATAAAAGTGAGATTAAAAAGGCTGTAGAGAAGGCATTTAGTGTGAATGTCCTTGATGTTAATACAATAAAAATGCCCGGTAAAGTTAAGAGGCTCGGCAGGCATTCAGGCAGGACATCTATTAGAAAAAAGGCGTATGTAACACTGAAAGAGGGAGATAAAATAGAATTTTTTGAAGCAGCGTGAGCCATACGGCAATTGTAAATTGAAGATTGCAAATTGTAAATTTTAAAATGGAAAACAAATATAGAATCTAAAATCTAAAATTTCCAATTTCCATTGGACAATGGAGCGGAGCGACAGGATGCCAGTAAAAACATATAAACCAACATCACCAGCTATGAGAAAGATGACCACCTTAACCTTTGATGAGATAACAAAGGATAAGCCGGAGGAATCGCTTCTTAAGCCGCTGAGGAGAACAGGCGGCAGAAATTCAAGTGGCAGGATTACAAGCAGGTGGATGGGCGGCGGTCATAAAAGGATGTACAGGATTATTGACTTTAAAAGGGATAAAAGAGATGTCCCATCTAAAGTTGCATCAATTGAGTATGACCCAAATCGTTCTGCAAGGATTGCTTTGCTACACTATACAGATGGTGAAAAGAAATACATACTTGCCCCTGTTGAGTTAAAAGTTGGAGATACGGTAACTGCAGGTACGAATGCTGATATAAGGGCAGGGAATGCATTGCCTATTAAATCCATCCCTGTCGGAACATTCATACATAATATTGAACTAAAGATTGGCAAGGGTGGACAGATGGTTCGGTCCGCAGGTGGTTATGCACAACTTATGGCAAAGGAAGGCAAGTATTCTCAAATAAAACTGCCATCAGGTGAGGTAAGGTATGTCCTGCAGGATTGTTACGCAACCATAGGACAACTCGGTAACCTTGACCATGAGAATGTTGTTATAGGCAAGGCAGGCAGAAACAGGTGGCTGGGTCGTAATCCGCGGGTCAGAGGTGTTGCTATGAACCCTGTTGACCATCCGCATGGCGGTGGTGAGGGTAAAAGCAAAGGCGGTAATCATCCGCAGAGTCCATGGGGGACGCCTACAAAGGGCTTCAAGACCAGACGAAACAAGGCAACAGACAAGTATATTGTGAGCAGGAGGAAGAAATAAAAAGTTATAATTTCAGGAGGAAGAGATAGTGGCGAGGTCATTGAAAAAGGGTCCGTTTATTGATTCCCATCTTATGAAGAAGGTAGAATCTATGAATGAAGCAAAGTCCAAGAAGGTTATAAAGACATGGTCAAGACGGTCTACAGTAGTGCCTGAAATGGTAGGACATACAATCGCGGTGCATAACTGAAAACATGGTTGGTCATAAACTTGGTGAATTTGCCCCGACACGGACATTCCATGCCCATTCAGGGGATAGAAAAACAAAGGTTGCGCCAACAGCGGCATAAAAACAGTTTAAAAAGTTTAAGAAGTTTAATAAAAAGGATATAAAAATGGAAGCAAAGGCAATATTACGATATTTGAGGGTGAGTCCTCAGAAGGCAAGACTTGTTGTTGATATGATAAGGGGTAAGAATATTCAGGATGCAGTAGATATTCTTAATTTCACCCAAAAAGCCTGTGCAAGAGATGTTTTGAAATTAGTAAAAAGTGCTGCTGCAAATGCCGAAAATACAAAGAACATGGATATGGACAAATTGTATGTTAAAAAGGCAGTTGTTGATGGCGGCCCAGTAATGAAAAGGGTGAATCCAAAGGCAATGGGCAGGGCAAATACAGTCAGAAAAAGGACAAGTCATATAACGGTAGTGCTAGAAGAGTTAAAGAGTTAAGGAGTTAAGGAGTTAAGGAGTTTTTACTCTTAAACTGTATTTGCATTAACTCTATAACTCCTAAACTCAACAAGGGAGGTTAATTTGGGTCAAAAGGTGCATCCAATAGGTTTGAGATTAGGGATAATTAAACAGTGGAACTCAATATGGTATGAGGATAAGAATTATGCGAAACTACTGCATGAGGATATTAAAATTCGCAGGTTTCTAAAAGAGAAATTGTATCATGCAGGAGTTGCCAGGATTGATATAGAAAGGGCATCAGAGAGTATCAAGGCAATTATTCATACTGCAAGACCAGGTATAGTCATAGGCAAAAAAGGGGCAGAGATAGATATACTTAAAAAAGATGTTGTAAAATTTGCCGGCAAGAATATTGAGATAGATATTCAGGAGATAAGAAAACCAGATTTGGATGCTCAACTTGTTGCTGAAAGTGTCGCACTCCAGTTGGAAAGAAGGGTAACATTCAGAAGGGCAATGAAAAAGGCTGTAACAACATCACTTAAGATGGGCGCTAAGGGTATAAAGATATTATGCGCCGGAAGACTTGGCGGTGCTGAGATAGCAAGAACAGAATGGTATAGAGAAGGCAGGGTCCCGCTTCATACACTGCGGGCTGATATAGATTATGGTTTTGCAGAGGCAAAGACAACATACGGTATTATAGGGGTAAAGACATGGATATTTAAAGGGGAGGTTCTTCCGCAGGTTCATGGTGCAGCAGAGGGAGGAGTAAAATAACTTATGTTAATGCCTAAAAGAACAAAATTCAGAAAGCAGCAGAGGGGCAAGAGAAGAGGTATTGCAATTTCAGGGGCCGAACTAAGTTTTGGCGATTATGGACTACAGGCTACAGAATGTGGATGGATTACAACAAGGCAGATAGAGGCTGCGAGGATTGCTATGACCCGTTTCATTAAAAGGGGCGGCAAGATATGGATAAGGATATTTCCTGATAAACCGATAACAAAAAAACCCGCTGAGACAAGGATGGGCAGCGGCAAGGGTGCGCCTGAAGATTGGGTTGTGGTTATTAAGCCCGGCAGGATACTTTATGAGATGAAGGGCGTTACCAGAGATGTTGCTGGAGAGGCGTTCAGACTTGCATCTCATAAACTTTCCATTGCAACAAAAATTGTATTAAGAGAAGGTGTTGAATAAGCCGCATCATGGTCTATAGGGGCAAGGTTAGTTTTATAAATAATTAAGGAGGTCCATGAGGGTGAAGACAGGGGAGATTAGAGAAATGACAGGTGATGAACTATCCCGAAGGGAGATGGACTTAAAAAAGGAACTGTTTGTCTTGAAAGTGCAGAATGCATCAGGTCAGGCAGAAAATCCGATAAGGATAAGACATATAAGGCGGGATATTGCAAGGGTAAAGACTATAGCAAGGCAGAAAGATAAGAAGGCAGGGAGTTAAATAAAATATATGGAAAACAAAAGAAGGATAAGAAAAACAAGGATGGGTACTGTAATCAGCGATAAAATGGGCAAAACAGTTGTGGTGTCTGTTGAAAATCTTGTGAAACATCCGTTGTATGGAAAGTATATCAAAAAACGGGTAAAATTTATGGCACATGATGAGAAAAATGACTGTAAAATTGGCGACAAGGTTTTGATTGTAGAGTCAAGACCTATTAGTAAGAATAAGGTCTGGAGGGTAAAAGAGGTGCTTGAGAGGGCAACTGTATGATACAGATGAGAAGTATTTTAACTGTGGCTGATAATTCAGGTGCGCAAAAGGTTTCATGTATAAAGGTTCTGGGCGGCACCAGGAAAAGGTATGCACGAATCGGCGATATTATTATAGTATCTGTCAAAGAGGCTATTCCTCATGGCAAGGTTAAAAAAGGGGATGTTGCGAGGGGTGTTCTTGTACGTGCTATAAAGGAAACAAAAAGACTAGACGGTTCCTATATAAAGTTTGACGATAATTCTATAGTCCTTATAAATAAGGATAATGAACCGATAGGCACACGAATCTTTGGCCCTGTTGCTAGAGAACTTAGAGCAAAGAGATTTATGAAGATTGTCTCACTGGCACCTGAAGTATTGTAAGTTTAAAAAGTTTAATAAGTTCAACGAGTTTAAAAGTCAGGAGATAAAATGCAGGTTGCAAAATATAAGATAAAAAAGAATGATCAGGTAATGATTATCACTGGAAGAGAAAAGGGTAAGACAGGGAGGGTTATAATGGTAATCCCCGATAATGCAAAGGTGGTTATTGAAAAACTCAATATTGTAAAAAGACATACCAAAGCCTCTGCAAAAACAAAGCAGGGCGGAATTATTGAGAAGGAAGCACCTGTATCCATTTCAAATGTGATGCTTATTTGCGAAAGATGTAAAGGACCTGTTAGAGTTGGCAGAAAGATTTTAGAAGATGGCAAGAAAGTAAGATACTGCAAGAAATGCGGAGAGGTATTGGAGAAATAAAAAAGTAATCAAGAGGGTTAAATGGCAAGGTTAAAAGAGATTTATAAAAAAAATATTATACCTGCAATGATAAAAGAGTTTAAGTATAAAAATATTATGCAGGTGCCAAAACTTGAAAAGATTGTTGTAAATATGGGACTTGGCGAGGCGGTACAGGATATAAAGGTCATTGACAGTGCAGTGAATGAAATAACTGTAATTACAGGACAAAAACCTCTTGTTACACGTGCGAAAAAGTCCATAGCAACATTCAAGTTAAGGGCAGGTATGCCGATAGGATGTATGGTTACACTAAGAGGGGAAAAGATGTATGAATTTTTTGACCGTCTTTTAAATTTTTCTATCCCCCGTGTGAGAGATTTTAAGGGTGTATCTGATAAATCGTTTGATGGCAGAGGTAACTATACATTGGGGATAAAAGAGCAGATTATATTCCCGGAGATTGATTATGATAAAATCGGTAAAATCCGTGGAATGAATATTACGATAACAACAACAGCAAGGACAGATGAAGAGGCAAAGGCATTATTGAAGTATTTTGGGATGCCGTTTAAATGACATTCTGCGAATGTTAAATTGGAATTGGGAATTAGAAATTGAAAATTTTAAAGTGAATGAAAAAATAAATTCGCGATTTAACATTTGCAATTTTCATTTTACAATTTGAGCGAAGCGAAGGGGAGGTTTTGTGGCAAAGAAGTCTTTAATAGCAAAGGCAAAGCGGAAGCCAAAGTTTAGTGCAAGACAGTATAACCGTTGTCCTCTATGCGGGAGACCAAGGGGGTATCTGCGTAAATTTAATATGTGCAGGATATGCTTCCGTAAGTTGGCTTTACAGGGTGAAATAGCAGGTGTAATAAAATCAAGCTGGTAGTTTAAAAAGCAATTAGGAATTAAAAATTACGAATTAAGAATTGTATTAATTCCTAATTCCTAATTCCTAATTCCTAATTTGTAATTGTATTTAAAAAAGGAGTTTAAAATATGGCAACAACAGATCCAATAGCAGATATGCTTACAAGGATAAGGAATGCAAGCAAAGCAGGTCATGAAAAGATGGATGTGGCATTGTCCGGAATTAAATTGGAAATTGCCAGAATTCTAAAAGAGGAAGGATATATAAAGGATTTTGTGGTAGTTAAAGATAATAAACAGAGTTTAATTAGAATCCATTTGAAATACGACTCTTCCAAAAGAGGGGTAATATCTTCTATAAAAAGGATAAGTAAGCCGGGAATTAGGGTTTACATGAAGAAAGATAAACTTCCAAAAGTTCTTGGTGGTATTGGGACTGTAATTGTATCAACATCTAAAGGGATAGTTACAGACAGGAAGGCAAGAGAGATGGGGCTTGGAGGAGAGATTATCTGCACAGTATATTAAATACAATTACGAATTAAAAATTAGGAGTTACAAATTGTATTTAATTCATAATTCATAATTGCCTTTGAAAAGGGAGTTTAAGATGTCAAGAATTGGTAAAAAGGTAATATCTGTCCCAAATGGGGTAAAGGTTAATCTAAATGGCGGTGTTGTAAGTGTTGATGGTCCGAGAGGTGGTCTTTCTTACTCAATAGGCAAAGGCATTTCTGCTGAAATTTCAGGGGGTGAGATAAGAATATTTTGCAATGCAGGCGGCAGAGATGAAAACGCATTACATGGACTGACGCGAAGCATTATTGCAAATATGGTTAAGGGTGTTACAGATGGTTTCACAAGAAAACTTGAGATTTCAGGTGTAGGCTACAAGGCAGAGGTTCAGGGCAGTTATCTAAATCTGAATTTGGGATATTCTAACCCTGTAAGATACCAACTTCCAAAGGGTATTAGTGCTGAGGTTGAAAAACAGACCAGTATTACACTCAAAGGTATGGATAATCAACTGATAGGACAGGTGGCTTCTGAGATAAAGGCATTCAGGATACCTGACCCTTATAAGGCAAAGGGGATAAGATACAGTGGTGAGGTTATAAGGCGTAAGGCAGGCAAAGCAGGAAAGGCTGCTGCTGGAGGAAAATAATGACTATTTTTGCAAAAAAGAAATATGCATATCTGAAAAGAAAGTACAGGGTTAGAAAGAAGATTCATGGCACAGAGGAAATGCCCAGATTAAATGTTTATAGAAGTAATACGCATATCTATGCTCAGATTATTGATGACACAAAGGGCAGTACCATTACATCTGCATCATCAGTTAGTGATGAAATAAAGGACATACCTTCTAAAGGAAAAACCGAAGTTTCAAAAAAGGTTGGAGAATTAGTTGCAAAAAATGCAATTTCAAAGGGTATTAATAAAGTGGTTTTTGACCGTGGAGGATTTTTATACCACGGACGAATAAAGGCAGTTGCTGATGCTGCAAGAGAGGCAGGACTAAAGTTCTAATTGTAAACTGAAGATTGGAAATTGAAAATTGTAAAATGTAAAGATGGATTTATAATTTAAAATTTACAATTTGCATTTTACAATTCTCGCGGAGCGAGTAAAGGGAGGGATTATTGGAAAGGATTGACCCCAAAAAAATGGAATTAAAGGAAAAGGTTGTCTATCTGAACAGGGTGGCAAAGGTTGTTAAGGGCGGCAAAAGATTTAGTTTTAATGCTGTCGTGGTTGTGGGAGATGGCAGTGGTCATGTTGGTGTTGGACTCGGAAAGGCAAATGAGGTTCCTGAGGCAATCAGAAAAGGTGCTGAACATGGCAAGAAAAATCTGTTTAAGGTGCCACTTATTGACGGTACAATACCCCATGAGGTTACAGGTTGTTTTGGTGCAGGCAGGGTCATTTTAAAGCCTGCCTCTCCTGGAACCGGAATTATAGCAGGGGGTGCTGTCAGGGCAATTCTGGAATCAGCAGGGATACATAATGTTCTTACAAAATCCATTGGGTCTAATAATCCGCATAATGTAGTCAAGGCAACCCTTGATGGTTTTAGAAAACTAAAGAGTATAGAGATGGTTGCTGAAATGAGGGGTAAAAAGGCTCATGAAATCATTTGAAATCATTCAATAGAAAGATAAAGGCATATAATATGGGAAAATCAATAAAGATTACACTAAAGAAAAGTAAAAGCGGTTCAACAAAGAGACAGCAAGAGACCTTAAAGGGGCTGGGGCTTACAAGATTAAATAAAACTGTTATATTAAATGATACACCCAGTATAAGAGGAATGATAAATAAGGTTTCTCATTTGGTTTCAGTCGGAGAAAAGACTTAAGGCAAAAGGCTTAAGGCTAAAAAAAAAATAGAAAAATG
>JACRPW010000003.1 GCA_016223005.1 Deltaproteobacteria bacterium
TACTCTGACACCCTGACACTTTGACTTTTTGAGGCTGTGTTTACAGATTTCCCATTTCTTTTATCTGCCTCTGTGTCAATTCTTTATAAGTATATCTAAACATATCCTCCGGTTTTGGATGCTCAACACCCTCTTCCATCTGGACTGCCTTATTAACTTCTTCATCAGAAACCTGACCATGAAAGTAAGAGTCAGGATATATTTTACCATTCTCATCAAACTTTATGAGAATAATATCGCCCTTATCAACCCAGTTTAATTCAAGTTTACCTTTTCGTTTATTTGCCATGATAACCTTTACTCTTTAAAATTAATCTAAAACCCAAAATCAGCCTGCGGGTTTTCCTTTTTAATAATGCCCTTAATCATGTTTACAAACTTGACCGCTGTATCAAATGCATTATCAGCCTCTGTCTTGGAAATGGAGATGTCAATCTCATAGGTGAAGATATTTCGCTTCCTCCTCATCCTGTCAAGTAGAATTAATTTTTCTGCTGATTTCAAGTCAGCCCTTTGCCTTTTAATCAATCCCTTCGCCAAATAGTCTTCTATAAATTTCTTATAGGTCATCCTGACCGCCCACAATAAATATCTTTGGGTTTTCAAGAAGGTCAATTATAAACGAATCCCTTTCTTTCGCCTTCTTTTTAAACTCATCTCTTGTAAATACGCTGTAATTTATCTCTCTTTTTAAAACTTCTTCAAGTTTTCTTATCTCTCTTGATAATCTGGAGTCGTCAATTTTGCCCACAATAAACAAATCAATATCGCTTATAGCAGCATCTTCCTTTTTCGCAAAAGAGCCGTAAATAAAGGCAACCTCAATACCTTTAATCTTGCTCAAAGTCTCTTTGAGCAATCCCTGAATGCCTATAGTTTTAAATACAATGCTTTTTAATTCTTCAAATAAAGGATATGACTTATTGAGAGAATAGTAAACCAGATTGCCTTTTTTTGATGACACAAAAATTCCGGTATCTTCCAAATGGGCGAGTTCCTTGCGAATCATGCTGACAGGAATATCAAGGATGCGCTCCAATTCCCGTAAGTAATATTCATTGTCAGGATTGGTAAAGTAGAGTCTGAACAACTCTTTCCGCGTCCTTGATTTGAATATCTTGGCAATGTCCATAATTGTAATATTTATATGTTACAATTGTAATATGTTTATATTACATATTCAACAGGCTTATATCAACCCTTTTTCTTTAAAAGATTTCATCTGCTTTATCTGCCTCTGTGTCAATTCTTTATAAGTATATCTAAATATATCCTCCGGTTTTGGATGCTCAACACCCTCTTCCATCTGGACTGCCTTATCAACTTCTTCGTCAGCATTTTGGACAAGAACATCTTCATACTTCTGTGTCCAGAGCCCTTTCTTTTCCATGAACAGCCTTAAGCGAATGAGCGGGTCTTTTTCTTTCCACTTTTCAACCTCTTCATTTGAGCGGTATCTTGAGGCGTCATCAGCAGTTGTGTGGTCAGCAAGCCTGTATGTGAAACATTCAATAAATGTCGGGCCATCGCCTTTTCTTGCCTTTTCAATCGCATCCTTTGTCGCCTTATAAACTGCGAATATATCATTGCCGTCAACCTGAATCCCTTCAAACCCGTATGAATAAGCCTTTTGTGCAATGGTCTTTGCTGCTGTCTGTCTTTCTCTTGGCACTGATATTGCCCACTGGTTGTTCTGGCATATAAAAACAACAGGGAGTTTATAGACCCCGGCTATGTTTAAGCCTTCATGGAAATCCCCTTTTGATGTGCCTCCGTCGCCAAAATATGCGACTGCCGCAATTTTATGCCCCTTGATCTTTGCTGCAAACGCAGCGCCAACAGCATGAGGTATATGTGTTCCAACAGGGACAGATACAGGAAAGATATTTAATCCTTCAGGCGTCTCTGCGCCCCTTTCATCTCCTGCCCAGTATTGAAACAATTTATATATTGGATAACCCATTGTTATATATACTGCCGTCTCTCTGAATGATGGAAAGACCCAGTCTGTTTTTTCAATTGCAAATGCGCTTCCGATTTGCGATGCCTCCTGACCAAGCATTGAGGCATATGTGCCGAGCCTTCCCTCTGCATGGAGCGCCAGAGCCATCTTGTCAAATTGTCGTGAGAGGAGCAGGATTTCAAAAAGTCTTCTGATGTGGTCATCGGATAGGGAGGGCATGAGGTTAAAATCTACCTCACCATTTTCACTTAAGATTTGCAGGTATTTTACTTCAAGTTTTTCTATTATTGCTTCAGGCATGATGGCAAAAAGTCTAACATGGGAACTTAACCCAGTCAAGGATGCCTGTTATACCCAAAATCCTAAATTGGATTTTGGGTTATATCTTTTTACCTTCATACTTATATCCACTGCCCTTGCTGAATGGGTTAGCGCGCCGACTGAAATGAAGTCAACACCTGTTTTTGCTATTTCTCTAGCATTTTTTAGATTTATACCGCCTGATGCCTCTATAAGAGTAAGATGTGAGGGGTGAGATGTGAGACGAATAAGGGATACCGCCCTTTTTATTTGAGATGGTTTCATATTATCCAGCATGATTATATCAACCTTTGATTCAATTGCCTCTTTCAATTCTTTAAAATCTTTAACCTCAACCTCTATCTTTTTCTTTGGGGCATTTTTTCTTGCTAGTAGAATAGCATTTTTTATTCCGCCTGCTGCTGCAATGTGGTTGTCTTTTATAAGTATCGCATCATAAAGCCCAAACCTGTGGTTAAAACCACCCCCGCATCGGACAGCATATTTTTCAAGGATTCTTAGTCCCGGCGCTGTCTTTCTTGTATCCAGAATCTTTACATCATAGTCTTTTACCTTATCTGCAAACTGGTGTGTTAATGTTGCTATGCCTGATAGGTGCTGTAGAAAATTGAGCGCCGCCCGCTCGCCTGTAAGAAGCGTTTTTAGATTGCCTTTCACCTCTGCAATACACTGTCCCTTTTTTACCTTTTTGCCGTCTTTTGCAAGGGGTTTGAAAACTGCGGTCTTATCAATCTGCCTGAAAACCTCTTCTGCAGCAGACAGTCCTGCAATAATAAGATTTTCCTTTGCAATTATTTCAGCACTTCCCCTGCCCCCTGCTTTTAAGATTGCATTTGTAGTTATATCCCCTGAACCAATGTCCTCTTTGACAGCAGTCTTTATAATATCTTTAATTTGTCTGGAGGATTCCATAAGGTCTTTATAAATGATTGGCAGATAGGGGATAGCACCCTTGCCTTGTTAGTTATAATATAGAAATGTCTTGGTATCTCTAGTCCCTTTACCGTGATTTCCCTTAATGTTTTGCACGGCACCACTTCTTTAATGGCAAATCGGGATAAAAATGCAGCGCCCATACCTGTTTTTACAGATTGTTTTAAACCTTCTGTAGATGAAACCTCTGCTGCTATATTTAACTCATCAGGGTTGACCCCTTGCCTTTTTAAATATCCTTCCACAGATCTTTGTGTGCCAGAACCCTTTTCCCTTATCACCAAAGGCAGTTTTTTAAATTCATTTATATCTATCTCTTTTTTGATGTGCTTGAAATGTTTTTGTGATGCAGCCAAAACAATTTTATCTTCCAGAAACTGCCTGCAGTCAAACCTTTCATTATCAGGTTTTGCCCCAACCACGGCTATTTCTACGGACCCGTCAGAAACCATATCTGTTATTTTCTGCGTATCTCCAATCTTTAATGATACTGTGATTTCAGGATGGCTATTTTTAAATTTGGCGATATATTCAGGCAGGATATATTCTCCGGGTATCGTGCTGCCTCCAATCATGAGTTTGCCTTTTATTGTCCCTTTGAATTCACTGATTGCCTGCAGCGCACCTGTTTTAAGGTTTATAATCTCCTTTGCATATTTATACAACACCTCCCCAGCCTTTGTAGGAACAACATCCCTGCCAAGACGGTCAAGGAGTTGTAAACCTACTTCATCCTCAAGTGTTTTAATATGACTGCTGATTGTAGGCTGTGTTAAAAAAAGTGCATTCGCGGCATTTGAAAAACCCCTCTCTTCCACAACCCGATAGAAGATTTCAATAAATTTAAGTTCCATACAGAATAAATCCACATAAGTTGTAAGTTAAATTGTCGGTTTTGGCACCCTTTCCCAATCCTTTAAAAATCTTTCTATACCTATGTCCGTGAGAGGATGTTTTGATAGTTGTTCTATTACCTTAAACGGTATTGTTGCAACATGGGCACCCATGATCGCTGCATCAAGGACATGAAGCGGATGCCTGATGCTCGCCACAATCACCTCTGTAGTAAACCCATAGTTTTTGTATATTGTAAGTATCTTTTCAACGAGTTCCATACCAGTATGTGAGATGTCATCAAGCCTTCCAACAAATGGACTTACATAGGTTGCGCCTGCCTTTGCTGCCATAAGTGCCTGAACAGGAGAAAATACAAGGGTTACATTTATCTTTATCCCTTCTCTTGAAACTGTCTGCACAGCCTTCAGTCCATCCAGTGTGAGCGGAATCTTGACCACAATATTTTTATGTATCTTTGAAAGTTCCCTTGCCTCTTTTATCATGCCATCAGCGTCAAGACTTAATGCCTCTGCACTGATAGGACCGTCAACAACCGCACATATCTCTTTTATAAGGCTTAAAAAATCCCGTCCCTCTTTTGAGACAAGTGATGGATTTGTTGTTACACCATCCACAAGCCCCCATTCTTTAGCCTTTTTGATTTCATTAAGATTTGCTGTATCAATA
>JACRPW010000004.1 GCA_016223005.1 Deltaproteobacteria bacterium
CGGTTTTCGCTTGGTTCTCTCCCGCCAAGTAGCAAAGGAGAAAATAGTATGGCAAGAGAATGTCCAAAATGTAAGGGCGATGGGCAAATGATGTGTGAGAAATGCGATGGAACAGAAAAAATAAAAAAAATAAGGGGACACTTCCCTAAAAAATAAGGGGACACTTCCCTGATTATGAAAAACAACCCAGAGATTGTATTAATAGGGGAAGTGTCCCTAAATTTACCTAAATTTACTATAGGGGAAGTGTCCCTAAATTTACAGGATGACCGGCAATTGTTACCCTGCCTGACTTTGCAGGGTGTTTATATTGACGATGGCTTCCTTTTGTATCAACTTGATACCAACCATCGCTTTCTATCAATCTTATAATATCACGCACTTTCATCTATGAGATATATATGAACCATGTTCTACTTTATACATAGCAAGTTCTAGTTATTGCTACCTACATCCCGAATTTATGCGCCCGCTCAGTAGAGAATATCCCTGATGGTCTTTTTGCAGGAAACTCCTTGATTTTTTCGAATGTCTTTGCATCATACACAACAACCTTATTATCATCCATTAAGGATACATAGACATAGTTTCCCTTTGGCGTAAACTGGGGATGTGTTGCCCCCTTGCCGGGATTTAGTGTTTTGACAACCTCCAAGGTCTTCAAATCAATGATATGAATTATATCGCCGTTCTTGCCGACTAAATCAACCCACACATATCTGGCATCAGGGCTTGAAACAGTATAAAGTGCAGTTCCTTCAAGATGGACATTTTTAACCCATTCCCATGTTTTATTATTATAAACCAATGCTAATTCCTTTTTTAACGCAGGAAGCACTGCCAACTCTCCTGCAATTGCCCAACCCTTTAAATGAGGTATCTTCCACAGAGGCACATCGTTTGCTGACTGGTTTTCCTTTTGGGTCAAGATTTTTTTAACCTCATTTAATTCCCATGTGTCCAAAAGCCCCATCCAGTTTGAGTTTAAGAAACCAACAAGGTAATATCTGCCGTCGGGCGTTATAAGGGCGTCGTAAGGCGTATCTCCGACATCCCAGAATTTTTTTATAACAGGGAAATCTTTTTTGCCTGCGTCTACAACCCATATCCCGTCCCCCTCCATTAAGGAAAAGACAAGGAGGTTTCCGGGGGCATCAAGAATCCCTACCACGCGGGATTCAATGGTAATGCCATTGCCATATTCCCTGATTGCAGGGATTTGTTTTACTGTTTCCAGCGTTTCTGCATCTAGTATCCTGACCTCCTTTGGCGAGTAATTGCTCAAGGCAATATGCTTCCCATCCTGTGTCATAACTCCGCCGACGCAGTCAAACCCTGCCCTAACCTGTTTAACAACTGTAAGTGTTAAAAGGTCTATCTTGCTTACTGTTGCGTCTCTTCCGATTGTATATGCGTATCTTGCATCAGGTGAAAACTTAATTGTCCCATGAATCAGATTGCCAAGCCCTTCAACCCTTCCGAGAAATTTATGTTTAGATGAGTCAATGACAATGACGCTTCCTCATTTTATGGTCTGTCATCACCTGTCGAGTTTGTTCTGGGGGACTGTCCCACCTGGAATTTTATGGCCTGTCCTCTCCCTCAAGTTTGTAGTTTGTAATAATACCATCTTTCAGTGTAACATCCATACGGATTTCGTTCCCAACGCTTGGCATAGAAAGATATATCCATATCTTATTGCCAAGTTTATCAGTTGTATCAATAGTCGGGATACCCAACCGTTTCAGAAGATATTCCTCTGTGGTTTTACCTTCTCTTATGGTTTCTGATATTAAAAGTATATCATGCATTTGATAAAAAGGCTGTGAAACATTGTCAATGGATATACTGCAGCCATATAAAGATATAAGGACTAATAGGATAAGCAAATTCCGTATACTACCTTTCATGATTTAACCTAAAAATAAACCATGCTTTCTTTTTTGAACTCCTGCGAACTAAAGAGAATTTTATATTTCTTAATGCCGGTTGCATCAGAAATCCTTTTGGCAGTATCAAAACATTCTTCTTTTGTCCGTCCGTGTATCATTGTAAAAAGGTTATACGGCCAGTCTTCAAATGATGGTCTTTCGTAACAGTGGCTTACCTCTTTGAAAGACGCCATGATTTTGCCGACCCTTTCCCTGTCTTGTTCAGACACAATCCATACACCCATGCCATTTGCGGTTATCCCTGCCTTCCTGTGCCTAATGGCTGCGCCGAACCGTCTGATATAACCCTTTTCCAGAAACCCGTTGACCTTTAAGATGAAATCATCCTCTGATATGTTGATTTTGTCGGCAAGTTCCTCGAACGGTCGAGGGATAAGCGGTATGTCTTCCTGCACCTCTTTGCAAATCTTTTTTTCAATGTCTGTCATTGTCTTTTTGCTCAATTTCCCGTCTCCTTATCCCTAGCACCTAGCCTCTAGTCCCTATCCCCTGTTTTTCCTTCCTTCCTTTTCCTCTATGCCAGAGACCCCTTGTCTTCTTTTTAATTCGTTTAATACATCGTCCAGTTCTATGTCCATCTCTCCAAGCAAAACCATCGTATGAAACCACAGGTCTGCTGTTTCATGGATAATCTCTTTCCTTACGCCATCTCCTGCTGCCTCAATCAGTTCAGATGATTCCTCTTTGATTTTTGCCAGTATCTTGCCTTTTCCCTTTGAGTATAACGATGCCACATACGATTTTTCAGGAGACGCGGTTTTTCTTTCTTTGATGGTTTGAAAAAGGTCTGAAAGAATGTCTGAAGTCTGAAGTCTGAAGTCTGAAGTCTTTCCATCCAGCCTTCTATAAAAACAACTCATCTCCCCTGTATGACATGCAACCCCTGTCTGATGGACACTTAAAAGGATTGTATCCTCATCACAGTCGTAATAAACAGCCTTTACACTCTGAGTATTCCCTGATGTCTCACCTTTCATCCAGAGTTTGTTTCTTGAGCGGCTGAAATAGTGTGCTATGCCTGTTGAAATGGTCTTTTCAAGAGCCTCTTTGTTCATATACGCAAGCATCAAGACCCTGCTGCTAGTATACTCCTGCACAACAGCAGGGACAAGCCCCTTTTCATCAAATTTTATGTTGATATTAAAATGTAACTTCATAATAAATTAGATTACCAAAAGGAGATTAAACAAGTCAAATGAAATGGTTCTCAAGAATAGACATTGATTTTTACGGATGGTTGGTTGTGGTTGATAAATTCTATGTTTATGTGTTATGTTTAACGCAGGAAGATGATAAAATGGATATAAAAAACCATAACGAAAAACTAAAGAAAGATATAAGATACCTCATTAAAAAAAGAGACGCCATCTTGCTTGCACATAACTATCAGAGGGATGAGGTGCAGGAGATTGCTGATGTTTGTGGAGATTCACTCGGTCTCTCACAAACTGCTGCCAAGTCCAAAGCAGAGGTTGTTGTATTTTGCGGTGTGCATTTTATGGCAGAAAGTGCATCCATCCTCTGCCCTCAAAAAACTGTGATACTGCCCCGACTTGATGCAGGCTGTCCAATGGCGGATATGATTACAGGAAATGACCTAAAAAATGAAAGGCAAAAGAGACCCGATACCCCTGTTGTGGCATATGTAAATACAACAGCAGAGGTTAAGGCTTTAAGCGATATCTGCTGCACCTCTGCAAATGCTGTTAAGGTGGTTAATTCACTTGAGTCTGAAGTTGTCTATATGGTTCCTGACAGAAACCTTTCAATGTATGTGGCAAGGAGAGTTAAAAAAAAGATGCAGTGGTGGAATGGGTTCTGTCCTACCCATGAAAGACTAAAACCAGAAGATGTTGTTAAGTGCAAAGAAAAATACCCTGATGCAATTTTTGCATGCCATCCTGAATGCAGACCCGAGGTGATTGACATGGCAGACCATGTATGTTCCACATCAGGCATGTATAAATTTGCGAAATCTACGGCTGCAAAGTCAATCATTGTCGGCACAGAGATGGGAATTTTATACAGACTCAAGAAAGAAAATCCTGATAAAAAGTTTATCCTTGCCTCAAAATCACTAATCTGCCCGAATATGAAACTTATTACCCTTGAGGATATTCTTGAGGCACTTGAGAAGATGGACAGGATTGTAGATGTTCCGGATGAGATACGGATACCTGCAAAAAAGGCACTGGACAGGATGTTGGAGATACCAAGGGATTAAATCCGATTACAACACAACCCTCCTCTTGTGCCACTCTGCTGCCTGCTCGTAGGCATAAGATACCTTCAAAACAGTCTCTTCATCAAGTGGTTTACCGAGTATCTGTAAGCCTATTGGAAGGTTATCTTTTGTAAAACCACATGGAATAGAAATCCCTGGCATACCTGCAAGGTTGCAGGATATGGTAAATATGTCAGAAAGATACATGGTAAGCGGGTTATTGGTCTTTTCCCCTATCCTGAATGCAGGGGTCGGACTGGTTGGTGTCAGGAGGACATCGCATTTTTTAAATGCCTCCATGAAGTCATGTTTTATCAGTGTCCTTACCTGTGATGCCTTTTTATAATATGCATCATAGTAGCCTGATGAAAGGGCATAAGTGCCTAACATAATCCTTCTCTTTACCTCTGCCCCAAAACCTTCACTTCTTGTCTTGCAATACATATCTATTAAATTCTTATATGCCTTTGTCCTGTATCCATATTTAACACCATCATATCTGGCAAGGTTGGAACTCGCCTCTGCTGTCGCAACAAGGTAGTAGACTGCTACTGCATATTCTGTATGGGGAAGGCTTACATCAAGAACCTCTGCACCAAGTTTTTTCAGAACATCTATAGCATCAGATACACCCTTTTCTACCTCTTTATCCAATCCCTTTATAAAATATTCCTCTGGGACACCTATCTTTAAACCCTTAATATCCTCTTGCAAAGACTTTGTATAATCAGGAACAGGTGCGTCTATAGATGTACAATCATTTGGGTCATAGCCTGCCATTATGTTAAGCATTATAGCACAATCTCTTACATCCTTTGTCATAGGACCGCCTTGGTCAAGGGATGATGCAAAGGCAATCATACCGTATCTTGATACCCTTCCATATGTGGGTTTTAAGCCTGCAATACCGCATAAGGCAGCAGGCTGCCGTATTGAACCGCCTGTATCAGTTCCTATAGATGCACTGCATTCATTGGATGCAACACTTGCAGCAGAGCCGCCGCTGGAACCGCCTGTAACCCTCTCTCTGCCCCATGGATTTCTTGTAACAAAAAATGCAGAGTTTTCAGTAGATGAACCCATAGCAAATTCATCCATATTAGTCTTCCCCAGTATTACACTGCCGGCATTCTTAAGTTTTTTAACAACAGTCGCATCATAAGGTGGGATAAAGTTACCTAACATCTTTGAGGCACAGGTGGTTAATATACCCCTTGTGCAGAATATGTCTTTAACAGATATCGGAACACCTGTAAGCGGTGTTATATCCTTGCCGTTCATAATTCTTTTATCAGCATCCTTTGCCTGTTCAATTGCATTTTCGCGGGTTACAGTTATGAATGCCTTGATTTTTTCATCTACTGCATCAATCCTCTTTAAAAATATTTCTGTTAATTCTAAAGAGGTAACTTCTTTTTTTATAAGTTTATCGTGAAGTTCATGGATTGTGAGGTTGTGAAGTTCCAAAGTTATCTCCTTTATTCTATTATCCTCGGCACCTTAAAACAGTTTGTATCTCTATCAGGGGCATTCAAGAGGGCTTCATCATTTGTAACAGACTCTCTTATAATATCTTCACGCAGGGGTTTTGATATTGGCACTGCATGGGTTGTTGGTTCAATGCCTTCTGTTTTAATACAAGATAGTTTTTCTACATATTTTAAGATGCTGTCCATCTGGAGTGTATACACATCCTTCTCTGTTTCAGACAGTTCAAGACGGGCAAGCAGTGCAACATGCACAGTATCCCTTTTTGTAATAGACATAATCATCCTCCGCTTAATGGAATAGCATGGGTTTTCTTGAGGAAAAAAGATTATCATATATTCTTAATATTTAACAATAAAAACTTGCATAAGATAATCTTATATGTTACCTAAATTGAGCGATTTAAAATGGCATTCACTCGGCGCTCATTTAATCGCTCAATTTAGGTGTTAGAAAAATCCCTTCTTACAGAAAGATGATAAGTATGCCACAAAAATATGACATAGAATACCTGAAAAGGCAGGCAAAACAGTTAAGGGTAGATGTCCTAATGATGCTTAATATATCAAAATCAGGACACACAGGGGGTTCTCTTTCGTCAGCAGATATTGTTGCCACCCTTTATTTTTATAAGATGAGGCACAATTCAAAAGAACCAGATTGGCAGGAAAGGGATAGATTTGTTCTGTCAAAAGGCCATGCAGCACCTATTCTGTATGCTGCACTTGCAAGGTGTGGATATTTTGAGCCAAAAGAACTCAAGACATTAAGGAGATTGGGCAGTATCCTTCAGGGACATCCTGATATGAAGTCAACACCGGGTGTTGATGTGTCTACAGGCTCTCTTGGACAGGGGCTCTCAATGGCAAATGGCATTGCAATGGCATTGCGACTTGACAAGAGTCCTTCAAGGGTATATGCCCTTATGGGTGACGGCGAGGTTGAAGAAGGACAGGTCTGGGAGGCTGCCATGAGTTCTGCACATTATAAACTTGATAATCTATGTGCAGTGGTTGATTTTAACGGCTTTCAGATAGATGGTGCTGTAACAGATATAATGAATATTGAACCTTTATCTAATAAATGGGAGGCATTTGGCTGGCATGTATTGATGATAGATGGTCATGATATAATTGAAATTATCAAGGCACTTGACACTGCAGAAGGCATCAAAGGTAAACCCACTGTAATTATAGCCCGAACTATTAAAGGCAAGGGTTGCTCAATATTTGAAGGTAAGTATCAATATCACGGTATCCCGCCGTCTGATGAAGAATTAAAAACTGCTTTTAAAGAACTTGGTGTTTCAGGACAAGGCTGGCCAGAGGAGTTGATAAAATAAAAAATTGTCTGTTACTACCTTGCTGCAAATACAGGGCCATCCATATTTCTCATAATATACTCGGTTGTTGAACCAAGAACCATCTCATAAATCTTTGTATGTCCTAAAAATCCCACAAATATAAGATTATGGCTGTTTTCTTTGTAATATTTGATGATTTCATCAGATGTATCCCCTTCTAATAGCACAAACTTAGTATTTATATTATAGGGTTTTAAATATTCTTCAGCATCTTTTAATGCTGCACTTGGGCTGCTGCCTTTTGACAGGGTTGCAATTGTAAGAGGAAGTCTAATGGTCTTTGAAAATTCTGCTGCATAGTGGAGTGCCTTGCTTGCTGGTGCACTGCCATCATAGGCAATTAAAGGGTTTGTTATCTCTTCAAATCTGTCAGAAACCACCATTACAGGCTGGGAAGATTTTCTCATAACCCTTTCTGCAGTAGAACCCAGAAGTCCGTGTTTAAACTCTACATTTATTCCGTGCCTGCCTATTACAATAAGGTCAGATAAATTTGCCCTTTCACAAATCTCATTGGCAACGATGCCTGTTTCCAGAATGGTTTCGTGTTTGACATTTTCCCTTTTGCAGGTATCGGAAAAATCATTCAATACTATCCTGCCTTTTTCTTCAAGCGCCTCCCTCATTTTTGAAGAAAAATTAAAGAAAGGTTCAAAACCCAGTGAACCTGACAGGTCGTGTAAGAAAGGACCTTCAAGGGCAACTATATCAATTACATGCAGTCCGATTAAGTTTGCATGAAACCTTTTAGCTAGATAGATGCTGTATTCAAGTGCGGTCTTGCTGTGTTTTGAGCCGTCCTGCGGGACAAGGATATTTTTAAGCATGCTATTTGTCTCCTGTGTTTAAATGGTTACAGTCTCAAATTGATTCATTGTGCTTACAACCACATCTTCTTCTGCGGCATCAACCCTGAATATATCCCCTTCTTTCCACTTGAGTGTTATTGGCAGTTTGACCTTTTCATCTATATTCCTTTTTAAAAACCTTGCACCATATCTTATATTGTATCCTGTATCTACAAGTATATCTATTGCAGGCTCTGTTATATGCAATGTCTTATTGTATGTCATTAGATGTTTATTAAGGCTATCAATATATCTTGTTGTAATCTCTCTTACCTCATCCCTTGTAAGCGGTGAAAATACAATTGTATCATCTATCCTGTTAATAAATTCAGGGGTAAAGGTATTTTCCACCTCTTTCATTATATTCTTTTTTAAATCTTCTACCCGTAAGCCGTTGTTTAAAAATCCCATAGGTTTTGTAAACTTCTTAAATTCATCTGCACCTAGGTTGCTGGTCATTATGATAATAGTGTCGCTGAAGTATACCCTCTTGCCTCTGCCGTCTGTAAGCCAGCCTTCATCAAAGACCTGAAGGAAGAGGTTCAGGACATACGGGTTTGTCTTTTCTATCTCATCAAAGAGGACAACAGAATATGGGTTCTCCCTCACCTGATTCGTCAGAATGCCGCCCCTTTCAGAACCCACTATACCTCTGGGCATACCTATCAGTTTATCAACAGCAATAGCGCCGTCCTTGTATTCTGACATGTCAAGCCTTATCATCTTATTTTCATCACCGAATAAAAACTCAGCCAGTGATCTTGCCAGTTCTGTCTTTCCTACACCTGTTGGACCAAGGAAGAGAAATACACCGTCAGGACGGCAGAAGTTCTCTTTTAAAGGACCTTTATTCAACCGCATTCTTCTAGCAAGACTTTCTATTGCCTTCTTCTGTCCAACAAGCCTTTTTGCTATGACATCTTCCATATTTCTGAACCTTGCTGTGGTATCCCTGAATATCATATCAATAGGAATTTTTGTCTCCTGTGATATGACCTCTGTCACATCATCCGCAGTTACCACTTTGTTAGTCCTGTTTATCTCCACCTTCACACATGCAGTATCAAGCCAGCCTATTACCTTGTCAGGCATATGGAGACTCCTCATATACCTCTTTGACATATCAATTGCAGTATCAACAGCACTGTCATCTATTATAACAGGATAGTTCTTTTCAAGTCTTCCCCTTAGTCCATGAATTATCTGTCTGGTATCATCTGCAGAAGGCTCATCCACATGCACTATCCTGAACCTCCGTGCCAGCGCCTCGTCCTCTGCAATGTATTCCTTGTATTCAACAGCAGTTGTTGCACCTATAATCTGCACCTCACCTCTGGCAAGTGTTGCCTTGAATATATTCGCTGCATCAGAAGGGACACCCATTGCAGAACCTGCACCGATAAGTGTATGCGCCTCATCAATAAAAAGAATCAGATTTTTTCTATCTTTAAGTTCCTTGATTATCTTTTCAATCCTGTCTTCAAACATGCCCCTGAATATGGTGCCGGCAACAACAGAGTTCATCTGGAGGTTGACAATCTGCTTATTCCTGAGTCTTTTTGGCACATCATGAGGCTGTAGTTCAATCTTCCTTGCCAGCCCTTCAACAACAGCAGTCTTGCCAACACCGGGTTCGCCTATAACCATGACAGAGTTACTCCTCTCCACATGGCAGAGTATTTCCATCACCTGTGTTATCTCTTTTTCTCTGCCTATTATAGGCGGCAGTCTGTCGTAATGGGCAAGTTTGTTAAGATTTACTGCAAAATGTCTCAGATTAGGAGGGAGTTCAAACTTCTTTTTAAAATCTTCTTCAACTTCTTCTATACTCCTAATCCTGATATTAACAGCCCGTATAACACTTTCTGGCTCTATGCCAAAACCCCTGAATATCTTTACTGGTAGTGAATTGGTATCCATGAATATAGCGGCAAAGAGATCTGTTGAATCTATAACATCCCTGTCCCATCTCTGTGCCTCTTCCCATGCAAGTTTAAATAATGTTTTTGTGGCAGGAGGCACCTTAAGCCCAACACCAACATACTGACGACTAATATTCAAATGTTCGTTAACAAAAGAGAGAATCTGCTTTGCATCAAGATTTAAGTCTGTCAGAAGTTCGTGGAAAAAGACTGTTTCAATGTTAGCAAATGAGATGAATATATGCTCAACACCAAGATAATAGTGCTGCCGTTTCTGTGACTGCTGAATGGAATCATCAAGGAGTCTTGATGCTGTGGGTGTAAGTCTTTCTCTTATGCCTTCTATCTCAAACATTGCCGTAAACCTGTCATCCTGTGCCGGTGCGTGGATTATACGGATGAACCTTTTGAAACTCCTTTAATAAATCAGATGCCCTCTGATTTAAATCTCTCGGCGCAATAATTTTGATAATAACATATTGATCGCCTCTTGTCTTTGTTTTTTTATCTTCAATCCCCTTTCCTTTTAATCTTAATTTCTGTCCTGCTGATGTGCCGGGAGGGATGGTTAAGAGTGTCATACCATCCATTGTTGGTATGCTTATCTTTGTGCCAAGACTTGCTTCAATTATTGTAATAGCTAGGTCAAGATATATATCAAACCCTTTTCTTGTAAAATACGGGTGCGGCTCTACATTTGTGATAATATAAAGGTCGCCGGGTTTTCCGCCCTTTATACCAGGACTTCCTTTTCCTGTAATCTTTACCTTTGAGCCGTCATCAACACCAGGGGGTATCCTAACTGTTATCAATTCTTTATCAGTAATAGGCACCTTAATCTCAGTTCCCCTAACAGCGTCTTCAAAACGAATTTTTACCCTGTATTCTACATCACTGCCATCCCTTGTTCCTCTCCATCTATTTGTCTTTCTGGTAAATATGTCACCAAATATATCTTCAATGCCGCCTACATCAAAGTTTACATCCCCTATATTAAAACCACCGGTGGATGTATATGTGTGCCCACCCTCAAAACCTGATTCAAATGGGAATGCCCCCATCCTGTCATACTGTGCCCTTTTTTGTGTATCACTTAAGACCTCGTATGCCTCGTTTATCTCTATGAATCGTGCCTCTGCCCCTTTATTTCCGGGATTTACATCAGGATGGTATTTTTTTGCAAGTTTTCGGTAAGATTTTTTGATTTCATCTTCTGCGGCATTTTTCGTTACACCGAGGATTTCATAGTAGTCTTTTTTTGCCATAAATAATACAGGCTATAGGCAAGAGGCGATAGGCGATAGGAAAACCCATAGCCCATCGCCCATAGCCTAACCCCTGCCTTTATCTTCTTCAACAAACTCTGCGTCAACAACCTCGCCTTCTTTTTTGGTGTCTGTGTCCGGGGCCGCACCTTCCTTCTGTTGTGCAGTCTGTTTATATATTACCTCAGCCATTTTATGCGATGCCTGATTGATTCTGTCAAGTGCCTTTTTCATCTCCCCCATATCCTCTTTTGCTATAGCATCTTTTGCCTCTTTCAAGGCATCCTCAACTACCTTTATATCAGACTCCGATAACTTGCCTTTATGTTCATTAAGGGTCTTTTCAGTGGCATATACAAGGGAATCAAGTTGATTCCTTGTCTCAACAACCTCTTTTCGTTTTTTATCCTCCTCTGCATGGATTTCAGCATCCTTAACCATCTTTTCTACCTCATCCTTTGCAAGGCCGCTGGAGGCAGTGATTGTAATCCTCTGCTCCTTTGCTGTTGCCATGTCTTTTGCAGATACATTCAGTATGCCGTTTGCATCAATATCAAATGCAACCTCTATTTGAGGTATGCCCCTTGGCGCAGGGGGTAGTCCGATAAGATGGAATCTGCCAAGTGTCCTGTTGTCCCTTGCCAGTTCTCTTTCGCCCTGCAAGACATGGATTTCAACAGATGTCTGATTATCAGCAGCAGTTGTGAAAACCTCTTTTTTCCTTGTCGGGATAGTGGTATTTCTGTTTATCAACTTTGTCATTACGCCGCCAAGTGTTTCAACACCAAGAGAAAGCGGTGTTACATCCAGAAGCACAACATCCCGGACCTCACCTGCAAGAACAGCAGCCTGGATTGCAGCGCCCACAGCAACAACCTCATCGGGGTTTACGCCCTTGTGCGGCTCTCTTTTAAAGAAATCCTTAACAAAGTCCTGTATCTTCGGCATCCTTGTCATGCCGCCTACAAGAACCACCTCATTTATATCAGAATGGCTCATACCAGCATCCCTTAAAGCCTGTTCACATGGACCGTGGCTCCTCTCTGTCAGGCTATCTGTCAACTGTTCCAGTTTTGCTCTGGAGAGTCTTATGACCATGTGTTTTGGTCCGGTTGCATCCGCTGTTATAAAAGGCAGGTTAATTTCTGTCTCCATTGTGGAAGATAGTTCTATCTTTGCCTTTTCTCCTGCCTCCTTAAGCCTCTGGAGGGACATCCTGTCCCTTGATAAATCAATGCCCTGGTCCTTTTTGAATTCAGCAACAAGCCAGTCAATAATCTTCTGGTCATAATTATCTCCGCCAAGGTGCGTATCACCATTAGTTGACTTTACCTCAAAAACACCTTCGCCTACTTCAAGCACTGATATATCAAATGTCCCGCCGCCAAAATCATAGACAGCAATGGTTTCTTCCTTTTTTTTGTCAAGACCATATGCAAGGGATGATGCAGTAGGCTCATTTATAATCCTCTTTACATCAAGCCCTGCAATCTTGCCCGCATCCTTTGTTGCCTGTCTCTGGGCATCATTAAAATATGCAGGCACTGTTATAACAGCCTCAGTAACAGGCTCTCCGAGATATGCCTCAGCAGCCCTTTTTAATTTTTGCAGTATAAATGCAGATATCTCAGGCGGGGTATAATGTTTTCCCATAATCTCAACAACAGCCCTGTTCTGGCTGTCCCTTACTGCCTTGTATGGCACCATCTTCATCTCTTCTGTTATCTCATCATAGGTTCTTCCCATGAATCTCTTAATTGAAAAAACCGTATTTTCAGGGTTTGTTATTGCCTGTCTCTTTGCAACCTGTCCGACAAGGACTTCGCCATCTCTTGTGAATGCCACAACCGAAGGCGTAATCCTGCTGCCCTCTTCATTTACTATTACCTTGGGTTCGCCGCCCTCCATGATAGCAACAACTGAGTTTGTTGTGCCAAGGTCAATACCTATAATCTTTCCCATGTTCTTTTATCCTCCTATTTTTATAAAGGTGTAGTTAGGTAAAATTTATGCACGAAAAGGCTTTTTGTCAAGGTTAGTTATATTGCCCTGAATGCCTTTTTTACTGCATCAAGGGTTTTTGCAATATCCTTATCTGTATGGGCAGTTGATACAAATACAGCCTCAAACTGAGACGGCGGCAGATACACACAATTTTCAAGCATCTTTCTGAAATACTTTCCAAACTTTTCAAGGTTTGATTTTTTTGCATCCGAATAATTATTGACAGGGTTGGCATTAAAAAATAAAGTAAACATTGAGCCTGACCTTGCAATCCATACAGGCACGCCTTTTTTCTTTGCTATCCCTTCAATGCCGCTGCAAATTGCATTTGTTGTTTTTAAAAGTTTTTCATAGACACCTTTTTTCTTTAACTGCTTTAATGTCTCAATCCCTGCTGTCATTGCTAAAGGATTTCCTGACAATGTCCCTGCCTGATAAACAGGACCTGCCGGGGACAGCATTTCCATAATTTTCCTTTTGCCTCCAAATGCGCCGACTGGAAGTCCTCCGCCTATGACCTTTCCAAGGCATGTCAAATCAGGGTCTATGTCATAGATTTTTTGAACGCCTCCAAATAAACTCCTGAATCCGCTCATAACCTCATCAAGTATTAAAAGGCTGCCGTATCTCCCGCATACGGCTTTTAGTTTCTTTAGAAAATCATTCTGCGGCAAAACAACACCCATGTTGCCGGGGACAGGTTCAACAATAATGCACGAAATCCCTTCAGGGTCTTTTTCAAACAGCGCCTCTATAGAGCCAATATCATTATAAACCGCAGTGTATGTATTCTTTGCAATATCCGCTGGCACGCCCGGGCCGTCAGGCACACCAAATGTTGTCGCACCTGAACCTGCCTTTACAAGTAAACTGTCAGAATGTCCGTGATAGCAGCCCTCAAATTTTATTATCCTGTCCCTTTTTGTATATGCCCTTGCAAGTCTTATCACCCCCATTGCTGCCTCTGTTCCAGAACTCACAAACCGAACCATCTCCATTGACGGGAACGCCTCTAAAACAAGTTTTGCAAGTTCAACCTCAAGCGGTGTTGGAGCGCCGTAACTTGTGCCTTTGTCAACAGCCTTTTTAATACTGGATGCAACCTTTGGCTCGCAGTGTCCTAAAATCATCGGTCCCCATGAACCGACATAATCTATGAATATATTGCCATCTATATCATATATCTTTGAACCCTTTGCCCTTCTTATAAAAGGCGGATTGCTGCCGACTGCCATGAATGCCCTGACAGGACTGTTTACCCCGCCGGGTATGATACCCCTTGCCTTTTCAAGTAATTTTTGAGATTTTGAAAACTTCATGTATTATCCTCCCATAGAGTGTTATTATGTGGTCTGATTAACATAATACAAGATACAGTGTCAAGAAACGAACAGAAACGAACCCTCTAATTGACTTATATGGATTTCTTTTGTAAGATTGTAAATGGAGGTTAAAATTGTTCCGCCGCATGAATCTATCAGGGCTTAAGACAAAACTTATTTTTATAATGCTGTTTCTGTCATCTATCCTGATGGTCTCGCTCCTTGTCATTTATACAAGGGCTGAAAGGGGATTGATAAGACAGGTGGAGAGGCATACTGATGAACTCTCTGCTGCGATTCAGATAAGCATAGAGCAATTAACAAACCCGTCTGATGAAATAAGTGATATAAAACTCAAACAATATGTTGAGAGGGTAAAGGGAAAGGGGATAAAAGAGGTATCCATCTTAACCAATGAGAGAGAGGTTATTGCAAGTTCCAACCCTGCGCTTACAGGCAAGGTTATTGATATAAAGGGGGACAGGGTTAAGACATCCAGTGAGGTGCAGGAGTTTATGAGCATCGCAAAGGGACGGAGGAACTATGACATATTCCTTCCTGTTGTTGTAGGCAATGAGCAGTTCGGGTTTGTCCATATAGCAATGCAGTTTGATGATTTTGCAGAATTTATGCGTTACAATAATATAAAGAGGCTCCTTGCAACAGGCATTGTGTTCATAATTGGCATAACTGCTGCAATATTTCTGGCATCCCGCTATACACGGCCGATAAATAATATTGCTGCGGCAGCAGAAGATGTTGCAGGAGGAGATTTTACCGTAGCCCTTCCTGTAAAGGGCGGCGGAGAGACAAGAAGACTGGTAGAGAATTTTAATAAAATGGTGAAGGGTCTGTCTGAAAGAAAGGAACTGGAAATCAAACTGAAAGAGGCTGAACACCTTTCAGACATAGGGCGGCTTGCATCCGGTATAGCCCATGAGGTAAGAAATCCTCTTAATTTTATAAATCTAAGCATTGCCCATATAGCGAGTAAGTTTTCCCCTGATGATGAGAGGTGCAGAGAAGAATTTATCAATACAATCAATGGAATAAAAGGAGAGGTTCAGAGACTGAATAACATGATAGTAAACTTTCTGGATTACGGAAAACCGCTTAAATTGAAAATCCAGAATATACCTTTAGATACCATAATTGAAGATGTATTAAGGGTTGTGGAACATAAGATACTGGAGGACAATATTATAGTAGAGAAAAGGTTTTCAGAGGATGATCTTACTGCGCCTGTAGATGCCCAGCAGATAAAAATCTGCATACTTAATCTTATACTGAATTCCATTCAGGCAGTGGAGGGAAATAAAGGCAGAATAATAGTAGAGGCATCAAAGAATGATGAACATATCATTATTAAGGTTTTAGACAATGGATGCGGTATCCTTGAAGAAAATTTAATGAAGGTTTATGAGCCGTATTTTACCACAAAAGAAGTAGGGATAGGACTTGGTCTTTCTATTACAAAACGGATAGTGGAGGAACACGGCGGAGGCATTGATATAAAAAGCGAATACAGCATGGGCACAACAGCAATAATTAAATTGCCGGCGCATAAGGGATAAAC
>JACRPW010000005.1:0-2777 GCA_016223005.1 Deltaproteobacteria bacterium
GGAATTTACAAAATTCTCTACAACGAATTTAAAGGACAAGACCCCAATGAATAGTGAACATCTGAATAAAATCATTCACGGCGATTCGTTGCAAATCCTTACTGAAATTGATGCAGGAAGTATTGATTTGGTTTTAACCGACCCCCCTTACTTTTTAGACAAGATGGATAACGGTTGGGATGTAAAAAAAGTTGCTCTAATTACTGATTATTGCCATACCATAAAGTCCTTGCCACCGGGGATGAAATTTGACAAAGGGCAAGGGAAAAAATTTTATGATTGGTATTACCAAATTTCAAGAGAAATTATCAGAGTTTTAAAACCGGGCGGATTTTTCTTTTCATTTTCAAGCCCGCGATTGTATCATAGGATGGTATCTGCAATGGATGATGCCGGATTTTTGATTAGAGATTGTTTTATCTGGCTTTATACGCAAAATCAGCCAAAGGCAATGAGTTTGAATCATTTTATTGAAAAATTGAATGAAAATAAAAAGGTAAAAGAAAATTTAAAAAATCAATTGAGCGGTTGGAAAACGCCGCAAATCAAGTCTTGCTTTGAACCGATTGTGATGGCGCAAAAAGAACCACAAGGGACATTTCTGGAGAATTTCAGAAAATATAATGTTGGATTGTTAAATACCAATGTTAAAATCGGTCAAGAGATGTTTCCTGCAAATGTGGTTTCAACAGACAAAATAAATGAAGTTATTGATAAATGTTTTTTGATTTCAAAACCAGATAAAAAAGAAAAGGGGGATTTTAATTTGCACAGGACTGTTAAGCCGTTAAGTTTGTGCGAATATATCATAAGTTTAACAACCTACTCAAATGAAGCAATTGTTCTTGACCCTTTTGCCGGCAGCGGAACAACATTAGTGGCAGCAAAAAAAATGGGAAGAAAATTTATCGGCATTGATATAAACAAGGAATATATTGAAACAGCAAAAAGAAGAGTTGGGGCTATAAATATGAATTATGCTGCCATTGATGATATAGGTAGAGAAAGACAGTTAAGAATTCTTGATAAAAGAGCAAGATACAAAAAATTAAATAAGCGCAAGATAGCAAAAGCAGTTTAAAAAATTTGACTATACAATTTTCGGAGGTTTTTTATGGCGTCTAAAAAATATGTTTATTTCTTCGGCGGCGGCAAGGCTGAAGGAAACGGAAAGATGAAAGAACTACTCGGCGGCAAAGGCGCAGGCCTTGCCGAGATGACAAATATAGGGCTTCCTGTGCCGGGAGGCTTTACAATCACTACAGAGGTCTGCGACCTCTTTTACAAAAATAATAAAAAAGAGCCAAAAGGACTTGACAAGGAGGTCTTAAAAAACCTTGCAAAACTCGAAAAACTTGTCTGCAAAAAACTTGGCGACGCAAACGACCCGCTTTTGGTATCAGTTCGTTCAGGCGCTGCCAGAAGTATGCCGGGGATGATGGAAACGATTTTAAATTTAGGGCTCAATGATAAGTCAGTAGAAGGGCTTGCAAGAAAGACAGGCAATAGAAGATTTGCATTGGATGCCTACCGCAGATTTATCACAATGTACGGCTCTACAGGCATGGGTATACCCAGAGAGGAGTTTGACCATGAGTTCAACGAGATTAAAGAAAAGAGGACTAAACCTAGACTTGGCGCTGCAAAAAACAAGATTCAGGATACTGATGTTAATGAAAAAGAACTTGAGGAACTACTCCAGCGGTTAAAATCTGTTTATAAAAAACACACAAAAAATGATTTCCCGCAGGACCCAATAGTGCAGTTATGGGGAGCAATCAACGCAGTATTCGGCTCATGGATGGCTGAAAAGGCTGTCACATACAGAAGGGTGGAGAAGATTACAGGACTACTTGGAACAGCGGTAAATGTGGTTCAGATGGTGTTTGGAAATATGGGTGAAACATCCGGCACAGGTGTATGTTTCACAAGAGACCCGAACACAGGCGAGAATATCTATTACGGCGACCTCCTTATGAATGCGCAGGGGGAGGATGTTGTTGCAGGCATCAGAACGCCTCTCCATTTAATAGATTTAAATGACAGGATGCCAGAAATCTATAAGCAATTATGCGGTGTGAGAAAGAAACTTGAAAAACATTACAAGGATATGCAGGATATAGAATTTACTGTTGAGGAGGGCAAATTATACATACTCCAGTGCCGTTCAGGAAAACGCTCTCCTGGCGCGGCATTCAGCATTGCAGTTGACATGGTCAAGGAAAAACTCATATCAAAGAAAGAGGCGCTGCTGCGGATTACTGACAAGGAGATTGAAGGGCTTTTTTATCCTGTTATAGACCCGAAAATAAAAAGGGATGAATTGAATAAACACCTTTTTGCAGCAGGCATTGCCGCTGTTCCCGGCGCTGCAACAGGCAAGGTAGTGTTCAATGCCAAAGATGCAGAGGATTGGGCAGAAAGAGGCGAAAAGGTAATCCTTGTTAGAAAAGAGACAAGCCCTGAGGATGTGGGCGGAATGCACGCTGCGCAGGGGATTTTGACTGCAACGGGAGGCAAGACCTCTCATGCGGCGGTTGTCGCAAGGGGATGGGGAAAGTGCTGTATAGTTGGATGCGAAGAACTTGCAGTAGATTATATCCATAAAACAGCGGTAGCAGGAAACAAGGTTTTAAGAGAGGGCGATGAAATCACCATAAACGGCTCAACTGGCGAGGTGTTTCAGGGCGCGCTGCATCTTATAAAACCTGAACTTCCTCAGGCATATTATACAATAATGAAGTGGGCTGATGAAATCAGAAAACTTATGGTAAGGA
>JACRPW010000005.1:2824-6582 GCA_016223005.1 Deltaproteobacteria bacterium
AGAGATGATTGTTGCGGATAATTTAGAGACAAGGAAGACGGCGTTATCAAAACTTCTCCCGTTCCAGAGGGAGGATTTTAAAGGCATATTCAGGGCAATGGACGGAAAGCCTGTGACAATAAGACTTATAGATCCGCCCCTTCATGAGTTTGTCCCGCATACAGAGCCGGAGCAGAGACACCTTGCTGAAAAGGTTGGTATTCCTTACGAGCATGTTCACCGCAGGGTTGACAGGCTCAAAGAGGCAAACCCTATGCTCGGGCACAGGGGGTGCAGGCTTGCAATAACATATCCTGAAATACTTGAGATGCAGGTCAGGGCAATTATTGAGGCGGCATGCGAATGCGCAAAAGAGGGCGTCAAGGTTCTCCCTGAAATAATGCACCCGCTTGTGATAGACGGCAGGGAATTGAAAATCCTTGAGACAAAGACAAGAGAGGTCGCTGATGCAATTATCAAGGAAAAGGGAGTTAAACTAAAATACCTTGTAGGCACAATGATTGAGGTGCCGAGGGCGGCGCTTCTTGCTGATAAGATTGCAGAGGTTGCGGAATTCTTTTCATTCGGAACAAATGACTTGACTCAGATGACACTTGGTATGAGCAGGGATGATGCAGGAAGATTTCTGCCTGATTATATAGACGAGAAAAAGGCAGGGATTTTAAAAAATGACCCGTTCCAGTCCCTTGACCATGAGGGTGTCGGCGCACTTATAAAGATTGCAATTGAAAAAGGAAGGAAGACAAGAAAGGATTTAAAAATCGGGATATGCGGAGAGCACGGCGGAGACCCTGCGACAGTGGAGTTCTGTTACAGAAACGGTTTTAACTATGTTTCATGCTCTCCGTTCAGGGTGCCTATTGCACGGCTCGCAGCAGCGCATGCAGCGCTGAAGGGAAGTAAATGAGTCAACCAAAAGATGAAATCGTAAAAACTAAAAATCCACCGCAGAGGCGATTAAGACACCGGGATTAAGAACCTGATTAAACCGTTTAAACCGTTTAAACTGTTTAAACCGCTTTTAAAATCTCTGTGCCTCTTAAGTCTCTGCGGTTAATAATAATGACTTTTTACGAAACCATCAGATAAGTTTATTGACAAAAAATATAAGAAGAAAGGGAAAAGAAAGGGAAAAGAAGCCCTTGCAGCAGGAAAGCCCCTCATCCTATTTTCAATAAGTGGATTATTGAAAATATTTTTCTATCTATATCAGAATATCAGGAGAAAACAGTTCAATAAAAGGGATTGTTCTGCAAATTGTTTCGCAAATGCTTAGTTTTTCAACAGGCTGTTTTTCAACAGGCTGAAAAGATTCGACCCCTTTGACTTTTAAAAATATTAAAAATAAAAATTAAAATAGGAGAATTAAAAAATGAAAAAACTAATAACAAATCTAATCGTATGGATTCTAATTTTAACATCAGGAAAGGCTTATGCAGCAGAACTTATCAGGGCTGACGGCTCTTCTACTGTATTCCCAATAACCGAGGCGGTTGCAGAGGAGTTTCAGAAGACTGAAAAAGGCAAGACAAGGGTAACAGTAGGCATATCAGGAACAGGCGGCGGTTTCAAAAAGTTTTGCACAGGCGAAACAGACCTAAGCGACGCCTCAAGGCCGATAAAGCCATCGGAGGTCGAACTCTGTAAAAAGAATAAAATAGAATACATAGAACTCCCTGTTGCATACGACGGTCTCTCGGTTATGGTTAATCCAAAAAACAACTGGGTTGATTATATGACTGTAAAGGAACTTAAAAAAATATGGGAGCCAGAGGCGCAGGCAAAGATTAAGAAGTGGAATCAAATACGCGCAAACTGGCCTGACAAAGAAATCCATCTATTCGGCGCTGGCGTTGATTCAGGCACATATGACTATTTCACAGAGGCAATAGTAGGCAAGGAACATTCAAGCCGCGGTGATTTCACATCAAGCGAGGATGACAATGTGCTTGTGCAGGGTATAGCCACAGATACCCTTGCATTGGGCTTCTTCGGCGTGGCATATTATGAGCATAACAAAGACAAGATGAAACTTGTTGCAATTGATGATGAAAATGATAAAAACGGCAAGGGTGCAGTGCTGCCGACATATGAAAATGTAGTAAACGGCACATATCAGCCTCTTGCAAGGCCCATATTCATCTATGTAAGCAAAAAGTCTGCTGATAAGCCAGAGGTAAAAAGATTCATTGACTTTTATATGAAAAACAGCGGTAGCCTTTCAAAAGAGGTCGGCTATATAGCGCTTCCTTCAAAGGCTTATGAACTTGCATTAAAGAGGTTTGAAAAGCGCATCACAGGTTCTGTTTTTGGCGGACACGGCTCACAGGTGGGTGTTAAGATAGAAGAACTCTTGCAGAAGGAGCAGTAATATTCCCCTCACCCTCTCCCCTTTGGGGAGAGGAAATAAATGGTAGAATGAAAAGATATATATCAGAGTTTATTGGAACATATTTTCTGGTTTTTATTGGCACAGGCAGCATTGTTGTAAATCAGATATATACTGGCGCTGTAACACATACTGGCATATCTCTTGCCTTTGGTCTTTCAGTTTTCCTTATGGTCTATATTTTTGGAAATATATCAGGCGGCCATATAAATCCTGCTGTTACAATCGGGCTTGCAGCATGCAAAAGATTTCCATCTAATCAGGTTTTGCCTTACATCACTGCCCAGTTATCAGGCGCAGTTGCTGCATCATTTTCTTTGTATCTGCTTTTTGGAAACTCAACAACACTCGGTATTACACTGCCAATTGGTTCTTCGTCCCAGTCATTTACGCTTGAATTTATAATGACCTTTTTACTTATGTTTGTAATAATGTGTGTTGCTGCAGGCAAAAAAATAAACTGGTTTGGTTCAGGTTTAGCAATTGGCGCGGCAGTAGGTATTGACGCCTTTTTGGGAGGCAGAATAAGCGGCGCATCTATGAATCCTGCGCGTTCTTTTGGACCCGCAATTGTTGCAATGAATTTTGAAAGCCACTGGATATACTGGCTTGCGCCTGTCTCTGGTTCGGTATTTGGCGCCTTACTGCATAGGTGTATGTTTTTAAACCATAGATTTTCATAATGCGTAACATACGGGGTCAAATCTTTTCGGTCTGTTGCCCAAATCCTCTTAATCCTATAAATTCATGATTAGTTAATGTATAATAGCCGTTATAAAGAAGGCTACAAACATGATGGGACATCAAGACCCTTTGCAGAGCAAGCTTTTCTATACCGACCTAAATATAGATAAGCGTATTCGCACCGATCATCCATTGCGCCTGCCTGTGCGTCTGCACGCAGACAGGCAAGATAGACAAATTCATAGACTTCAATTTCGTTTCCAAAGAGGTGAAAGACAAATACGGCCTCAATGGAAATGTCTCTGTTCCGCCCCCTTTAATACTCAATCTAATGCCCCTTCTCGTATTTTACAACGTTCGCTCCGAAAGAGAACTGATGGATATACTACCTGAGAGATTAGACTGCCTGCCTGTGCAGACAGGGCTGTGGTTCCTGGGATACGACCTTGATACTGACTTACCCAACCACAGTGTATTATCAAAGGCAAGAAAGAGATGGGGAGTAGAAATATTCAAAGGGTTCTTTGAGCGAATAGTATGGCAGTGTGTTGAAGCGGGGCTTGTAGACGGAAGCAAGATATTCGTTGATTCCAGCCTGGTAGACGCAAATGCCTCCAACAACTCCGTAATAGACACAAAGTCCCTTAAGTTCCAGTTAAATGAAAACTACAAACAATTAGAATCC
>JACRPW010000006.1:0-38492 GCA_016223005.1 Deltaproteobacteria bacterium
TCCTTGTGGCTGCCTATCCTATGGGAATGATGGTTTATACATGGTTTGTTTATAGAAAGAATCAGAAATGGGCAAAGATACTTGGACTTATCTCTATTGTGCTTGCTGTCTGCACCCACTGGTATACAGGTGTGGTAATGCAGTTAAACCCCGGCAGAGACTTAAACCATACTGCTATGGCAGCCCTTATATTCCTGACAGGCGCATTTGTATCAGGTGTTGGTTTTATGATTTTTATGCTCTACATGAGAAATCTTATAGTCCCTGAAGAAAAAAAATACGATATGGATTTAACAATAGAGTTAGGAAGGCTTATGGGTTATGGAATTGCATTTGACTTCTTCCTTATATTCTCAGAATTCCTTCAGATGAGATACGGGACAGCAGAGGAGATATTAGTTCTGGATAGAGTCCTCCTTGGAGTATTTATATGGCCATTTTTCTGGGGGCAGATTCTTATAGGCTTGGCAATACCCCTTATAATCGTCTTCTCACCATTAGGCAAGAAGGCATGGGTAGTTGCCCTTATTGCTGGCTTCCTTACATTTGAAGGAACATGGGGCATGCGTGTGTGGTGGGTGTTGGGCGGGCAGTTTTTACAGAGTTTTTATTAACACAATGAAAACCTCAAACCTAAAGGTTTGAGTTACCACATATTATATTGTAACTCAAGGCTTTAGCCTTGATTGCACTATTCATGGGAGGAGATATAGATGTTAAGGATAAGCAGGAGAAACTTCATAAAGCTCGGTATGTCCACCACAGCAGCCCTTGCCTCCGGTGTTGGTTACAGTAAACTCCTGATGGCAAAGGAGCTTGATTTAGGGGGGCGGAGTTATAATCACATTACTGCGGCAAAGGAGAGAATATCTGTCGGAACCACATGCTCTTTGTGCAGATACTATACCTGCGGCGCTCTGGCATTTGTAGAGGAAGGCGCGGTTGTAGCCATGGGCGGCAACCCCATCCATCCATCATCAAGGGCAAGGCTCTGTCCTCTTGGTAATACCTCCCACCTCAAGATTCATGACCCGGACAGAATCCTCTTTCCATTAAAGAGGATGGGACCAAGGGGTTCTGGCAAGTGGAAGAGGATTACATGGGATGATGCTTTAAATGAGGTGGCAGGCAAGGTCAGGGCTGCATTGGATAAAGGCAAACCAGAGGAGATATGCCTTAATTACGGCAGGGATGAGACAGACGGGGCTATAAAGAGGTTTATACATACATTAGGTTCAAATTCCATCTTTAACACATCCTGTCACAACAAGAAGGTTGGTATGGAGTCCACATGGGGTGCTGAGATAGAAACACCTGATTTTGCAAAGACAAGGTATATAATAAACTTTGGGGCAAACATATTTGAGACAGCGTATCCACATGCCAGAAGGACTGCAGCCAGTATCAGGGAAAATGGAGCAAAGATTGTAACCTTTGACCCAAGATTGTCCAATACCGCTGGCAGGTCAGATGAGTGGTACCCCATCTTTCCCGGAACAGATGGACTTGTTGCCCTTGCCATGTCAAATGTCATAATGCAGGAAGGGCTTGCTGATAAGGGCTTTATAGATACATGGACCAATTATCCATACGATGGGCTTAAAACATATCTTCAACAGTTCACACCTGAGATGGCAGAGGAAAAGAGCGGTGTTAGAGCAGATGTAATCAAAAGGGTTGCCATTGAGTTTGCAAAGGCAATGCCCGGCACTGTATTCACCTTCAGGGGTGTAAGCGCCCATCTCTTTGGTGTGTATCAGGAAAGGGCATGCATGCTCCTTCCAATAATCACGGGTAATGTAGAGATAAAAGGCGGCTACTGTCTGCCAAGGACAATTAAACTCTCACAGCCCGCACCATCTCTATCTGCGGCAGTGTCCACCAATCCTGCATCTGCTGAATACCCCTTGCCTGCGGCAGCATCAAGCCACCTTCTGCCTTTCTTTATAAAGGACGGCAGACAGAAGGCAGGTGTCTTGTTTAATTATATGAGTAACCCTGTGTATAGTTCCCCTGCTGCCAGTTACTGGAGGGATGTCCTAAAGGATGAAAAACTTGTCCCCTATACAGTAGATTTTAGTCCATTTATGAGCGAGACTGCGGAACTGGCAGATTTGATTCTTCCTGATGCAGTGTCGTTAGAAAGACATGGAATAGTAAGTGTTCCATCAACCCTATTTCCTACGCTTGATGTCAGGCAGCCTGCGGTAAAACCCATTGGTGAATCTATGGATACCCGGTTTGTTTTACAGAGGATTATCCAATCAATAGACCCTGATGACAAGAAGGGCTTTAAGAAACAATGGGATTTCAAGGATGGAGAGGACTGGGTTAAGAAAAATCTTGAAGGCATTAACCTTGCTGACAAATACAAAGACCTGAAAGAGAAGGGGGTTTTGCCTGTATATGAAAGGCTTGACCCTAAAATAAGGGATATTGTTGATAAGGGTGGTAAACCTATAGAGGCAGAGTATGGAATTTATAAAAAGCCGTTGACTCAGGGGGAGATGGAAAAGGCAAAGGTAGATTTAAAAAAAGGTGCTGTTATAAAAGATGGCAAGACTATAGGCATTGTGGTCAATGGAGCGAAACTCAAGGGTTTTGAAACCCCGTCCAGAAAGATAGAGATATATAACAAGGGGTATGAGAAATATGGGTTTAACCCGCTTCCCACATGGGAGGATGTCCCTGCGCACAAGGGTTTAAAAGACGGTGAGATGGTTCTTGTTACATTCAAGTGGTGGTGTCATAACTCATCTGAGACAGCAAACACAAAATTCCTGTCCGAGACCATCCACTCTAATCCTGCATGGCTCAACAGAGAAACAGCAAAGAAGATGGGTATAAAGGACGGCAGTCTTATAAGGCTCACCACACCCGCAGGCTATATGATTACAAAGGTAAAAACCACAGAAGGCATACATCCAAAGGTAGTTGCAGTATCTACATCTGCCGGACACTCGGCACTAGGAAGGGTGGCAAGTATTAATCCTAAGGCCCATAATGCAATGTGGTCTTCTGGCAAGGGGGATGAGGATATTAAGGAAAACCTCTGGTGGAAAGATAAAGGGGTTCATCCAAATGATATTATCCCTGTGTCTTTTGACCCGTTAGGCGGTTCACAGGCATGGTCTGACACAGTAGTTGCTGTCAGTCCTGCTAAAAAGGGTGATAAATATGGAGAGATAAAGGTTGATAATGCTGTCCACCATGCCTTTTATAAGGAAACCATAAGGTGGACATACAAAGGCGACATTTATAAAAAGATGATTGAAGACAGGGAGAAGGCAAAGGCAGCACCAAAGGAAGAGGAGGGATAGAAAATCATGGAAAGACAAGGCAGTGATAAGATTGATAAGATTATTGAGTTCATTAGCAAAAATAAAGTGTCCATTATCGGCGGCGGCATTGGAGCCGTTTTAATCCTCCTCATAGCGGTCATTTCCTTCCTTAATCATGGTTCTGTAAACAACCCCAATTTCTGTGCCTTATGCCATGAGATAAAATATTCCTATGATGATTACAGACCATACCCCATTACAAAGGCAAACTCAGGGGTCAGGGTTGGATGTGCGGAGTGCCATCCAATGGTCTTTGCTGAGTATGAAAAGAGCAAGCACTTTAATGGCAGAAATGGTTTAAGACCGGGGTGCACAAGTTGTCATGAGCCGCACACAGTTGGTAAGTTCGCAAATTTTATGTTTGTTACAGGTCCAATCTTTACATCTAAGCCCGGTTCAGGACCAGGCGGTGCATTCTGGAATATCGCAGCCCCTATGAATGACAAGGAAAGGTGGGAGGCTATCAGGCCAGGACTTGCCAAACGGGTAAGGGAAGGGTTTATGAAAAATGACAGCGCCCCTTGCAGAAACTGTCATAATACCGAGATATTGGTTCCAAAGAGGATTCGCGGCCAGAATGCGCATGAAAAGTTTAAATCCGGAGAAAAGACCTGTATAGAGTGCCACTATAATCTGGTTCATGCAGAAGTGGCATGGAATGTTGATAAGAAGAAAAAATAAGACCTGTTTAGATGGGGACAGATTTTATAATCCGTCCCCGGTTTTTGGCGGGGCAAGGCATGGTTGTCATACTCACTGATGGGTCAGATAAATTAGAAGAAATTAGTAATTTCCTTTCAACCCATGGCTTAGAATTCCGCATAGTCCCTATTAAGGAGTTTAAAGAAGGGCTTAAAGGCAATGTTGAGTTTGTCATCTATGACACCTATAACTTCACTTATAAGGATGTGGAGAATATCAAAATAACAAAGGAGTTTAATATCCCGGTGCTTCTTATAACTGCATATCCCGAGCAATGGGCTATAGAAACGATATCCAAACTGTGGAGATATGATTTTATAAAGGACTACCTTGTTAAGCCTGTAGATATTAAGAAACTGGCGGCATATTTTCCAACTTGTAAGACAGGAGGTGATGCAGAGACCATAAGAATCTAGTGAAACTATTAACAAAAACACTATTTAAAAGGAGGTATTTCAAATGAAGAGATTTTTAAAGAGTCTTGTTTTTTGTTTCCCGATTACTATTGTTGCCCTTGTATTTCTTACTGCCGGCAGTCTTCAGGCAGGAGAGCCTGACTGGGGTAAAATCCCTGAGAGGAAAATAACAGCCTTCAAACCCGGGCAGGCATCATGGGAGTTTGTAGTAGGTGCGGGGCATGGCACAGGCGCAAAGGCAGTCCAAAAGGGTGAGGAGAGGTGTCTTGACTGCCATAAAGGCGAAGAGGCAGAACTGGTAAAAAATATCCTTGGACCAAAGAAACTTGACCCGGAGCCAGTTAAAGGGCATACTACAAAGGAAGTGAGTTTAAAGGCTGCCTATGATAATGAAAATATCTATGTAAGACTTGAATGGGCATCCGCAGGCACAGGTATATTCCCCCAGGACATGTTTAGATACAATGGGAAGGAGTGGGAACTGATAGTGGGTGAGAGGCCCGGGACCCCTGTAGAGGACCTCACAGCAGAGGACAGGGTAAATATTATGTGGGATGACGGCAGTGTGCCCGGCTTTAAGAAATATGGCTGCTGGCTTACCTGTCATAATGACCTTGTGGACATGCCTAACGAGATAGGTGATGAGATAAAGAACAAGAACCCATACTTTGTGAAGAAGAAAAAGAATATAAAGGAGATAACAAAATATCTCCTTCTCACTACAACAAAATCTGATGCGACAGGTGGATGGATGAATATAAATGGCTCTGATGAGGAGTTAGACAAGTTAAAGAAAGAGGGCAAGTTCATTGACCTCTGGCACTGGAAGGCAGGGAGGAGTGGACCGCAGGGTTATGCACAGGACCAGCATATCTTTGTTGACCGTGCAAGTGATAAGGGTAAGGGACCATATACAGCGAACTGGGATAAGGAGAAGAAACAGCCAAAGTTTATGTTTAATAAAGCAAAACTCGGCTATAATGGTTTTGAGTGGGGAGATGTAATCAAGATACAGACCCGTAAAAAGAATGTCCCTGCATATCTCCTGACCACTGATACATCTGTCCCATTTGACCCCAATGCAGGATGGAAGAAAGGGGATACCCTCCCAGGGTTTACCAATGATATTCCATTAGAGGGTGGAGCGGACATAAAGGCAAAGGGTGTATGGAAGGACGGGAAGTGGACAGTTGTTATGACAAGGAAGTTAAATACAGGCGATGCACTTGGTGATAAGGTATTAAAGGATGGCGGGGTCTATACAATAGGCACCTCTGTCCATGATGATTTTGTTGGTGGACGTTGGCATTATGTTTCATTCCCATTTGATATAGGATTGGGCGCAAAGGCAGACTATACAGCAACAAAGGTGCAATAAGAAGATTGCTGGTGTAGTTATTCCGGGGGAGATACCTCCATGGTCTCCCTCGGAATATGCTAGTCGTGGGAGGAAAATCAAATGAATAAAGTTTTATTATTTCTTTTTGCAGTAGTTATATGGGCAGCATGGGTATCGTATTCTTATGCAGCACAGGCAAAGGTCAGCGGTTACTATGAGATAAAGGGATTTGCCTATGACAATGTTGACCTTAACAATGCAGTAGATGATGGTGTGTCAAACACAGGGCATGAATTCAGGCTGAATATTGATGTTGAAGAGGGTCCGCCAGAATTCCAGTGCATGGAACCGTGAGATGTTCCTTGTCTTTCCTTTAGGCAGCGCCAAACTCAAGGTAGGCAGGATGTGGGAAGGAGACCCATTTAAAGGGCTCATGTTTATAGATGTAAAGGATGCCCTAACTATTACCTATCCTGTAAATGCGATAAATCTGGTTGCCTCTATTGTTAATATGGATGATGATGCCAATAAAAATGACAACTTCTTTTCACTGGTAGGAACTTATGCGCCTGAAGGCTCTGTATTTAGCGGTTCACTCGGCTTGTATCACCGTGTTACCAATGACAGTTCAACATCAGGAACTTATATAGAGGATAGACCCCAGTATCTTGCAGTCGCACTTGGTATTGCACAGGAGCCGTGGACATTAGGCATTACAGGTGCATTTATGTTTGGTGATAAGGATATAAATACAGGCGGCGTCAGCACATCCTATGATTACAAGGGATATGCCTTTGATATAAGGGCAGGGTATGATTTTGCAAAGATATCTAATATTCCTTTAACTGCAGAGGTTATCTTTGGGCTTGGCAGTGGTGATGACAATCCCAATGACAGGGATTTTGAATCCTTCCAAGGCATTTCACCCGGATATTTTCATGGTGCAATATTTAAGGATGTAGGCGACCCGAGGATTGGCGGCGCCCCTGAGGTATTAAACCATGGAGGCATAGAGGCAAATGGGCTTGGCAATCAGAGGATGTTGGCTTTAAACCTCAAATATCAGGCAACAGATGATTTAAGTCTTGGGCTTTTTGGCGGTATGTTTTGGCTGACAGAGGATAAGAATGTTAATCTGAATGCCACATCAGGAGGCGCTACCTATCTGAACAACCATATAGGGAATGAGGTTGCCCTTACTGCTGACTATTCTCTGGCAAAAAACTTGAACCTTCATCTGCAGGCAGCATGGTTTATGGGCGATAACGGAATGTATGATACTACTGCAACAACCACACCCGGTGATACGGCATCAGAGTATCTTGTAATGCTCGCGCTTGGGAGTTCTAAAAAAACCATAATTAGACTTCGTTTGCTTTGGTCAAATACTGCGTCAAATCTGTCTGTCCAAATACTCACATACTTAATAGGTCAGGCATCTTGCCTGACAAAGTCAGCCGAGACGGCTGACCTATTAGGAAGCCTGACCTATTGTCCCCTGATAGAAACTTTCAGGGGCAGGCTTTGGCTCAAATCTTGCGTTTGCACCCGAAAAATAAAAACCAAATGCATTTTTCGGGTTAACCAATTAAAACAAATTAAAACACAAATTTGAAAGGGATTTAAAAAATAAGGAACTCTTGCAGCCCATCCCGATTTTATGATTGCAATTTGGCTGGTTCTGATTTATATGACTAACTGTGCATGACAGAGAAATCCACAAGGTTATAAAAATCCTAAAAAGCACTGTCAGAGAATTTTCATCCCCTGCTGTAACTCAAGTATCAAATAAAACGCATGACCCGTTTAATGTTTTAATCTCCTGCATATTGAGTTTAAGGACAAAAGATAAGACAACCCTTGAGGCATCAAAAAGGCTTTTTAAACTTGCATCCACACCTCAAAGAATGCAATCCCTCCCTTTAAAAACTATTGAAAAGGCAATCTATCCTGTTGGTTTTTATCGTGTGAAGGCAGGAAATATCAAGGCGATATGCAATGAGTTGTGCAACAAATATGATTCAAAAGTCCCTGACACAATTGATGAACTTCTGAAATTAAAGGGCGTTGGCAGAAAAACTGCAAACCTTGTTGTTACATCGGGCTATGGAAAATATGGAATATGTGTTGATACGCATGTTCATAGAATCACAAACCGATGGGAATATGTAAAAACAAGGTCGCCGCATGAAACAGAGTTTGCCTTAAGAATAAAACTTCCCCAAAAATACTGGCTCATAATAAATGACCTGCTTGTCCAATTTGGGCAAAATATCTGCAAACCGATTTCTCCATTATGCAGTAAATGTAGATTGTCTGATTACTGCAATAAAGTAGGTGTTTTAAAAAATAGATAAAAATACCTTGAATAAAAACAGATTGTTATGCTATCTTGGTTAAAACCCATTGTGCTTCTCTGCAATGGATGGAGGTTATGTTTATGAATACTTATCAGATGGTTATGAGATTATCTTTGGTGTCAATATCTTTTATTATGCTGACTGCCTGCACAGGGACAAAGGGTGCTGCAAACAATTCTGCTGCCTCGTCATATTCTGAAGGACTGAGATTTTATCAAAACGGCAGATATGCTAGTGCTATTGGAAAACTGAAAATGGTCATGGAGGAATATCCGCTTAGTGAAGAGGCTTTAAATGCAGAACTCATTCTGGCAGATGCATATTATGATAGTGAGGAATACGAGGATGCAGTAGTCTATTATACCGATTTTGTATCACTTCACCCGAGGCATCCGCAAGCACCGTATGCCCAGTTTCAAAAGGGGATGAGTTATTTAAGGCAGATTTCTACGATAGATAGGGACCAGATTCCTACAAAAAAGGCTTTATTTATATTTCAAGACCTCATTTCCATGTATCCTTCAGGGACATACACTGAAAAGGCAAAGGAGATGATTCCATTTTTAAGAAAACGGCTTGCAGAAAGAGAACTTTATATTGCCAATTTTTATTTTAAAAATAAGAATTACAAGGGTGCGCTTTCAAGATATGCAGAGATATTAAAGGAATATCCGGACGTCGGTCTGACTGACAAGACTCTGTATTATATCGGAGAAACCTACATAAAACTTGGGGAAAAGGACTTGGCAAAAGATGTATTTTCAAATCTAGTTACAAGTTATCCTGACAGCCCTTTTGCCAAAGATGCCAAGGGGAAAGAATTTAAAAAGGCTTACGAGATGCATAGTGATTATGATGAAAAGATTGCTGAAATGGACAGGAAGGTTTATCTGACTTCTGACGAAGAGGTTGAAAGGAAAAGGCTGCAAAAACTGAAACTCGCACAAAAGGATAAGATAGAGGAGATAGTTTCCAAATACAGGTAATAGGCTATAGGCGATGGGTAATAGGAAAAATCCTATAGCCTCTAGCCCATTGCCTATAGCCTGCTTTTTTATATGCGAAGCGACAGAATCAAAAAAGGTTTAGAAAGGGTTCCTCATAGGGCGCTCCTTTATGCAACAGGTCTTACAAAAGAGGAAATGGCAAAACCCTTCATAGGTGTTGCCACTTCTTTCAATGACCTTGTGCCCGGGCATATCGGCATGAGGACCCTTGAAAGGTTCATTGAAAAGGGTGTGCATACAGGGGGAGGGCATTCGTTCTTTTTCGGTGTGCCTGCAATATGCGATGGCATTGCAATGGGGCATACAGGCATGCACTACAGTCTGCCAAGCAGGGAACTTATTGCGGACATGATAGAGTCTGTTGCGATGGCTCATGCCCTTGATGGGCTTGTGCTTTTAACAAACTGCGACAAAATCACACCCGGTATGCTCATGGCTGCTGCAAGGCTTGACATTCCTTCTATAGTTGTTACAGCAGGACCAATGCACACAGGCATGTATAAGATGAAGAGACGCTCATTTGTCCGCGATACTTATGAGGCAATAGGCAGATTTAAAAACAAGGAAATCACAGGGCAGGAATTATCTGACTTGGAGTTCTGCGCATGTCCGGGCGGAGGTTCGTGTCAGGGGATGTATACTGCTAACACAATGGCATGTGTTACCGAATCTTTAGGCATGTCTCTAGTTGGCTCTGCAACCGGTCTTGAGGGCTCTGCTGAAAAAAGACGAATTGCATTTGATTCAGGCGTCAGGATTGTTGAAATGGTGAAAGAGGATTTGACGCCGCGTAAAATCATGACAAAAGACGCATTTGAAAACGCCATAAGGATTGACATGGCTCTTGGCGGTTCAACAAATACGGCGCTTCATATACCTGCAATTGCCAATGAGGCAGGGATTGAACTGCCTTTAGAGATTTTTGACAGGGTAAGCAAGGAGACGCCCAACATTGTTAAACTGGAACCGGCAGGCGACCATTTTATGGAGGATTTGGAATATGCAGGCGGCATACCTGCTGTGATGAATAGGTTGAAGCATCTCTTAAAAGACAATATAACCATTTCCCAAAAAGGCATAAAAGAGATTGCGGAAGATGGAAAGGTCATTGACAGCGATGTTATAAGGACGATTGAAAACGCATATTATAAAGAAGGCGGCATAGCAGTTTTAAAGGGCAATCTTGCGCCTGACGGATGTGTTGTCAAGCAGACTGCGGTGAATGATAAGGCAAGACATTTTACCGGAAAGGCAAGGTGTTTTGATTCAGAAGAATCTGCAATGCAGGCAATACTCGCAGGTAAGATAAAGGCAGGTGATGTGGTTGTTGTAAGATATGAGGGGCCGAAGGGTGGACCGGGTATGAGAGAGATGCTTGCGCCTACTGCAACAATTACAGGTATGGGTATGGCGGACAAGGTTGCGCTTATAACGGACGGCAGGTTTTCAGGCGGTACACGGGGATCATGCATAGGACATATATCGCCGGAGGCGATGGAGGGCGGGACAATTGCATTTGTCCGGGATGGAGATGAGATAGAGATAGATATACCGAATAGAAAAATAGAACTGAAAGTTGAGAATGGAGAACTGATCAGAAGAAAAACAAACTGGAAACCGCCTGAGCCAAAGATTAAAAAAGGGTGGCTTAGCAGATACGCAAAGGTTGTAACATCAGCAAATACAGGGGCGGTAGTGAAGGCATAAAAACAAATGACCGCACCATTGGAATTTATAAGATGTTTTTCAAAATGTTTGAAATTTACCAGTCATGCAAAAGATGAGATGCTGTACGAAGAATCTGGCGAAATATATGAGATGGAAATAAAAGAGACGTTAGCAGAATGCGAAATATTGGAAGAATATTCCGGTGACAAGCCATACCCCAGTTATCTTGTATTTGGAAGAACTAGAAAACAAAGACCATTGCATATTGTATGCGCACCTGTGCCGGAGGATGAAAAATTGGTTATTATAACAGTATATCAACCTAATCCAGAACTTTGGATTGATTTTAAGAGGAGAAAACTATGAGATGTGTATTGTGCGGGGGAGAGACTGAAAAAAAAGTAATTGATGAGGAAATCAGGGTGACTAATGACCATTTCCTTGTCAAGATGGAGTTAGATGTTTGTAAAAACTGCAATGAAAAATATTATACAGAAGGGCAGGTTGATACCTTAATTCATTTTAAAAAAAGGTTTGAAAAAGAAAAGGTTGGATGTTTGGAAGTTGGCAAGGTTTATCAAATATCCTCATGACAAAAATATTTTTAAGGAGAATATTAAATTGAACCCCGTTAGAATATTGCAAAATAAAACAATAATTCTAATTGGGGAAAATCTTATCTTACAAGGAGGATTCTAACGGGGTGAAACTCACAGGCGCGCAGATATTGATTGAGTCTTTGTTAAGGGAAGGGGTAGATACTGTTTTCGGCTATCCTGGGGGTGCGGTTTTGCCTATATATGATGTGTTGTATAAGGCTCAATTAAGGCATATACTTGTCCGCCACGAGCAGGGCGCTGTCCACATGGCAGACGGCTATGCAAGGGCATCAGGAAAACCGGGTGTGGTGATTGTTACATCGGGTCCTGGCGCTACCAATACTGTTACAGGCATTGCAACCGCATATATGGACTCAATACCTGTTGTAGTCTTTACAGGTCAGGTGCCTACAGCGCTTATAGGCAATGATGCGTTTCAGGAGGCGGATATTGTCGGTATAACAAGACCATGCACAAAACACAATTATCTTGTTAAAGATGTTAAAGATATGGCGAGGATTATAAAAGAGGCATTCCATATAGCGACAACAGGCAGACCGGGTCCTGTGCTTGTTGATCTGCCGAAAGATGTGCTGAATGCAACCGCTGAATTCAAATATCCTGAAAAGGCTGATGTGAGAAGTTATCAGCCCACATATGAAGGGCATCCCGGGCAAATCAAAAGGGCGCTCGATGCAATACTTTCTGCAAAAAGGCCCGTGATTTATGCTGGTGGCGGCGTTCGTTTGTCAAATGCGTCGAGAGAATTAAAGACACTGGCTGAGAAAGCGAATATCCCTGTAACTCTTACGCTTATGGGACTCGGCAGTTTTCCGGGGACACATCCGCTCTTTCTCGGCATGTTAGGCATGCACGGCACATATACTGCAAATATGTCTGTAACAAATACAGACTGCCTAATTGCAATCGGCTCAAGGTTTGATGACAGGGTTACAGGAAAGGTAGATGAGTTTGCCCCTTATGCAAAAATCATACACATTGACATAGACCCTACATCCATAAGCAAAAATGTCCGTGTTGATGTGCCGATTGTCGGTGATGTTCGTCATGTTTTGAAGAATATGCTGAAAGAATTGGATAATTTAAAGCAGCCTAAGGTGGGGACAGATTTAAAATCTGTCCCCAGAGTTCCAGAATGGCATGAGCAAATCACAAGGTGGAAAGAGACGCATAAACTTTCATATAAACAAAATGCTCAAATCAAACCGCAGTATGTCATAGAAAAACTCTATGAACTTACAAAGGGCAGCGCGATTATCACAACAGAGGTCGGGCAGAATCAGATGTGGGCAGCGCAATTTTATCTTTATGACAGCCCGCGCCAGTTTTTGACATCAGGCGGACTTGGCACAATGGGTTATGGATTTCCTGCTGCGATAGGCGCGCAGGCTGCGTTTCCTGACAAGACAGTAATTGACATTGCAGGGGATGGAAGCATTCAGATGAACATACAGGAACTTGCCACAGCAGTTCAATATAAACTGCCTGTTAAGGTTGCGATACTCAATAACAGATTTTTAGGCATGGTGCGACAGTGGCAGGAATTTTTCTATGAAAAGAGATATTCCTATACATGTATGGATGCCGCTCCTGATTTTGTAAAACTTGCAGAGGCTTATGGCGCAGTCGGGCTTCGGGCAGAAAAGCCTGAAGAGGTTGTGCCTGTTATAAAAGAGGCGCTTAAAGTCAATAGACCTGTGTTTATGGATTTTCAGGTGGACAGGGAAGAGGATGTGTATCCAATGGTGCCGGCAGGACAGCCTTTGAATAAGATGCTTTTGGTATAAAAACAAGGATGGTGTTTTAAGGAAAATAAAGGATAGGAGACATTTATCTGAACAGGCAACAAATACTGCTTATCAGGATAGGGACAAATGCGAACTCAGGAACAAAATTGGTGGCTGGAATCAAGTAAAGATGATTGGAGGGCGTTTGAGGTGCTTAAATCCAGCGGCAACTATTCTCTGGCTGTTTTTCATCTTCAACAATCCGCTGAAAAGGCATTAAAGGCTCTTTGTTTAAAACATGGGAGACCCGGGTATACTCACAGTTGTCTGGACCTTCTTAAAAAAATAATTGGCATTGGAGTCAAAGTAGACGAAGCCGTTATTGGATCAACAAAGAGACTTGACCCTCATTATATATTGTCCAGATATCCTAATGGCGTTGGAGGTATTCCAAGAGATTATTATGATTTGAAACTTGTAGAGGAGATGGAAAAATGCTCAAAGATAATAATGAACTTTGTGGAATTGAACCTGTAAAAAAAGAATGGGTTGATGATTTAGTTGCTGGTATTGAAAGAGGTTATGGCATTCATATACAAAAGGCTATCCTTTTTGGCTCTCGCGCTATAAACGAACATATAACATGGAGCGATTACGATATCTGTTTTATATCTGCGGATTTTAAGGGGATGAAACCATGGGAAAGAATGGAAATAATGTTAGGGGAGTGGCATGGTGAAAGACCCCTCGAACCGATTTGTTATACCCCAGAAGAGTTTAATACACTAAAAATTTCTTTAATTGATGAAATCAAAAATAACGGCAGGATAATTTACGGAGGTTTTTGATGCGTCATACAATATCCATTTTAGTTGACAATGAGTTCGGCGTATTGAGCAGGATTGCAGGGCTCTTTTCTGGCAGGGGATTTAATATTGAGAGTTTGTGCGTTGCAGAGACTATTGACCCGAAGGTTTCACGAATGACAATAGTAACAACAGGCGATGACCAGATAATAGAGCAGATAACAAAACATTTGAATAAACTCATAAATGTTATAAAGGTCTCTGACCTTACAGCCGAGGACCATATTGAGCGGGAACTTGCAATGATAAAGGTGAATGTGAGTGAAAAAGACAGGGCTGAAGTATTGAGCATAGTTGACATATTCAGGGCAAAGGTTGTTGATGTGAGTCCAAAGACATATACAATTGAGATGACAGGCGATAATGAAAAGGTAAATGCAATGGTTGAACTTTTAAAGCCGTTCGGCATAAAAGAGATTGCAAAGACAGGAAAGATTGCAATTGCGAGAAGCCCAAAAAAACCGTGATGCGTTTTACCGTAAGCGGTGAGCCGTGAACAGTAAGCCGTTTACTGCTTACCGCTCACTGTTTACTGCTGCACATAACGCACACGAATAACGAGAGGAGATAATTAGATGAAGGTTTATTATGACAAGGATGCAAGTTTGGAGATTATCAGAAAGAGGAAGGTTGCTGTTATAGGCTACGGCAGTCAGGGGCATGCACATTCACAGAATTTAAAAGAAAGCGGTGTTGATGTGGTTGTGGGTCTTAGAAAGGACGGCGGCTCGTGGAAGAAGGCGGAGGGCGCGGGTCTCAAGGTTTTGGAGGTTGCCGCTGCCGTGAAACAGGCGGATGTGGTGATGATTCTCGTGCCGGATGAATTGCAAGGCGATTTGTATAAAAATGAGATTGCACCGAATCTTAAAAAAGGGGCATATCTTGCATTTGCACATGGCTTCAATATACACTTTGGGCAGATTGTGCCTGATGCCAGTATAAATGTATTTATGGCTGCACCTAAAGGACCTGGGCACCTTGTCCGACATGAATATACAAAAGGCAATGGTGTGCCAATGCTTATTGCAGTGCATCAAGACCCATCTAAAGATACAAAAGATGTAGCCCTTTCTTATGCCTCTGCAATCGGCGGCGGCAGGGCAGGTATAATTGAAACTACATTCAGGGATGAGACAGAGACAGATTTATTCGGGGAGCAGGCGGTTTTGTGCGGCGGGACAACAGCGCTTATTATGGCAGGCTATGAAACCCTTGTTGAAGCAGGCTATCCAGAGGAGATGGCATATTTTGAATGCCTGCACGAACTAAAACTGATTGTGGACTTGATATATGAAGGCGGTATATCCAACATGAGATATTCAATAAGCAACACCGCCCAGTACGGTGATTTGACAAGAGGTCCCCGCATTATAACAGAAGAGACAAAGAAAGAGATGAAGAAGATATTGTCTGAAATCCAAAGCGGCGCATTTGCAAAAGAATGGATGCTGGAAAACAGGGTAAATAAGCCTGTGTTTACTGCACTTACAAAAAAAGGACAAAACCATCCTGTAGAAAAGGTGGGTGAAAATCTCCGCGCCATGATGCCGTGGTTGAAGAAGGGAAAGATAGTGGATAAGAGCAAGAACTGAATGCGTATTCCAATCGCCAGTGAAGGTTACCCCTTTATACTGGTTTCAATTGTTATAACAATATTTTTTCTGTGGCTAGGATGGAGACCATTTGCCTACATCCTTATTTTATGGACAATATTTGTTATTGCATTTTTCAGGGACCCTGAAAGGGAAATACCGACTAATGAAAATGCAATTGTATCGCCTGCAGACGGCAAGGTAATAATTGTCGATAAGGTATTTGAAGACAGATTTCTTAAAAGCGATGCAATCAAAATCAGCATCTTTATGAATGTCTTCAATGTCCATGTAAACAGAAACCCTGTGTCAGGGAAAGTTACCGGCATTTTTTATAACCAAGGTAAATTCCTTTCTGCAAATCTTGACAAGGCTTCTCTGGAAAATGAACAAAATGCGGTTGTTGTAGAATCTTTAGAAGGTAAAAAAATTGTATATGTTCAGATTGCAGGACTTATTGCAAGAAGGATTGTCTGCTATTTAAAAGAGGGTGATACAGTTGAAAAAGGCAAAAGATTTGGCATGATAAGATTTGGCTCAAGACTGGATGTATATCTTCCGCCTGAATATAAAATAGATGTAAAGGTTGGCGATAAAGTGAAAGCAGGGAGTTCAATATTAGGCTATTGGCAATAGGCTGTAGGCTATAGGGTTTCTACAACGGCATTTAATATGATTGACAGACAGAAACCAAAACCAGAAGGGATAAAAAAAGGGGTTTTCATTCTCCCCAACCTCGTAACCTCAGCAAGTCTATTCGGCGGTTTTTATTCAATCATTGCTTGCCTTGACGGAGCCTTTGATAGGGCGGCAATAGCAATACTGGTCTCTGCTGTCCTTGACGGGCTTGACGGCAGGATTGCAAGGCTTACAGGCTCTACAAGTAAATTCGGCGTTGAATATGATTCGCTTGCTGATTTGATTGCCTTTGGTCTTGCCCCCGGAATACTCATATTTACATGGGCACTCCGACCATTCGGCAGATACGGCTGGCTTGCGGCATTTTTATATGTTGTATGCGGAGCGCTAAGGCTTGCAAGGTTCAATGTTCAGATAACTACCATAGAAAGTAAGAGTTTCAATGGTCTGCCAATACCTGCCGCTGCATCTTTGGTTGCCTCAACTGTTATTATATTTTTCTATTTTGGTTATGGAGAAATAACAAAGCATGTAACGGTTTTAATACTTGTCTATCTCCTTGCCTTTTTAATGGTCAGCAATACAAAATATTATAGTTTTAAGGAATTAAACCTGACTAAGAAGATGCCTTTCATGCTTTTGGTTGGTTTGATACTCCTCCTTATAGCAATTGCCGCAGAACCACAGATTGTCCTGTTTGTATTGACATTCGGTTATGTCCTGTCAGGTCCTGTTACAACAATATTTTTCAGAAAAAGACAGCACAAGGTCATTAAATCAAAGGTTCTTCATCTTCACACCCCTTTGGAGAAAAAGAGACAGGGGGATTGATTTGGGAGTTTATTTATGAATTATGTCAAAATATTTGATACCACCTTAAGAGACGGCGAACAATCACCGGGCGCTTCTATGAATGTAGAGGAAAAGGTAATCATTGCAAAGCAACTGGCAAGGCTCGGTGTGGATATAATTGAGGCAGGCTTTGCCATTAGTTCCCCCGGTGATTTTGAGGCTGTCCAGAGGATTGCCCATGAGGTAGAGGGACCTATTGTATGCAGCCTTGCGAGGGCAAAACCAGAAGACATAGACAAGGCATGGGAGGCTTTGAAAGGCGCTCCAAAGCCGCGCATCCACACATTTATATCAACATCAGACATCCATCTTAAGCATCAGTTCAAAATGACAAGGGATGAGGCAAAGAAGCGGGCTATTGAAATGGTTAAAAGGGCAAGGGGATATGTTGAGGATGTTGAGTTTTCACCAATGGATGCTAGCCGTTCAGAGCCTGCATATCTCTACGAAGTCCTTGAGGCAGTGATAGATGCAGGGGCAGCAACATTGAATATACCGGATACTGTGGGGTATGCAATCCCATCAGAGTTTGGGGCATTGATAAAGGGAATCAAGGAGAATGTTCCAAATATAGATAAGGCAGTAATAAGTGTTCACTGCCATAATGACCTTGGGCTTGCTGTTGCAAACTCCCTTGCCGCTGTTATGAACGGTGCAAGACAGGTTGAATGCACAATAAACGGGATTGGCGAAAGGGCTGGGAATGCATCTCTGGAAGAGATTGTTATGATATTAAGGACAAGAAAGGACATACTCAATCTTGCTACCACAATTAACACCAAAGAAATATATCCAACCAGCAGGCTTATTAGCAGCATCACAGGGATTATGGTCCAGCCTAATAAGGCGATTGTTGGGGACAATGCCTTTGCCCATGAGTCAGGGATTCATCAGGATGGACTCCTCAAGGAAAAAACAACCTATGAAATAATGAGGCCCGAATCTGTTGGCATTGCCCAATCAAAACTTGTAATGGGTAAGCATTCAGGAAGACATGCATTCAAGACTCGTCTCAAAGAACTTGGCTATGAACTATCAGATGAGGATTTAAACAAGGCATTTGAGAGATTTAAAACCCTCGCTGACCAGAAAAAAGAGGTCTTTGATGAGGACATTGAGGCAATAGTTGCTGATGAGCTCTTGAGGATAGAGATACCAGAGAGGTTTAAACTGGACAAGTTAAATGTAGTGAGCGGAACTGAATCTGTGCCAAGTGCAACTGTGGAGATGTTTATAGACGGGAGGCATATAAAAGAGGCTGGTTTTGGCGATGGCCCTGTTGACGCTGTTTATAAGACGATTGCAAAAATCACAAAAACAAAGAGCAAATTATTGCGTTATTCAGTCAATGCCATAACAGGCGGGACTGATGCGCAGGGTGAGGTTACTGTTCGGCTTCAGGAAGACGAACATATTGTTTTAGGGCAGGGGGCGCATACTGATATAATAGTTGCAAGCGCAAGGGCATATATAAACGCCATTAATAAACTGGAATATAAAAAGAGGGAGAAGAAGGTAAGGGTGGTGTAGATAAGAAATAGGGAGGTGATGTCAAATGACATGGCTGGAAAGAACTCTGGAAACAATAGAGATAAAAGTTCTTGGCAGATTCAGGCTTGGGACTAAAATCCTTGCGGGTTTTTTAATCACACTCTTTCCTGTAGTCATTGCACTTGGATATATCGGCGTTGCAAGTCTTATTGTTGAAAAGACAGTAGATGAGATGAAGTTTATGGATGGCATGGCGGATTCAACTCATCAGGTAATCCAGTGGACTACAGACTATGCGTTAACGCACGTACCTGATTCCTATAACAAGGTAAATGCATCTGTGGAGAGATACTATAAGAGTTTAGAAACATTAACAGAGGCAAATCAGAATAAGCCCGATGTGCTTAAAAAGTTAGAGGCAATTGATAAGGTATTTAATGATTACTATAAGTTAAGTCTTGAGATGACAGATGCATATATCAAGTATGACCGGGTGGTAGGCAACTCATTTACTGATGAATTTCATAAGAAAAAAGACAATTTGATAAAGAGTATAAATGCCATAAGAATAAATACTGTTAACAATGTAGAGTCATCATTTAGGAAGGCAAAATTTATGGCAATTCTGGCAAGCGTTGGAATTATAGCAGCCTTGATACTATCTGCCCTGTTTTTTGGCTGGAGGCTTGGGATTCCTCTTGTCAGGTTAAAAAAGGCTGTAGAAGGTTTTGAAAAAGAGGGGAATAAAATTGAGAATTTGAATATTCAGACTGAAGATGAGGTCGGCGAACTTGCAGTGTCATTTGTCGGGCTTTCAGAGAGGCTTCATAACACCCGTGAAACACTGGACAATGAACTCCTGAAACTAAAACATCTTGTAAAGTTTGGCAAACTCATAGGGGACGAGATTTCAGAACCCGAGTGCTACACTATATTCACCAATTTTTTGAATAAGAATTTTGAACTGGATAGGATTGTTGCAGTGTCTTTTAATAACAGCGAGAATCTGGCAGAACTCATTGCCTCTTATGAAAGGACAAAAGGAGAGATGCCATTATCTGCTTCCACGCAGTATGATATGAGGGTGATTCAGGAGGCGGTGCTGTGCAGGGCAGTCAGGTCAGGACAGGAGTTTGTTGTCGGGGATGTGGAAAATGAATACCGCTGTCCGTATCAGGAAATAGTTCAGAAAAAGGGGAGTTATGTATGTTTTCCTGTATCAACAGGCGGGGCAATGCTTGGATGGGTTCACCTTGTCAGCAATGAAACAGGTTATTTTACACCTGAGCGGTGTTTTACCATAGAGTCATATATTTCATCACTTGCTCCTGCAATAAGCAATATGAGGCTGTTAAATGCCCATAAAAAGTTATCCATAAGGGATTCACTCACAGGACTTTATAACCGCAGATTCCTTGATAATGTGTTGGAAAAGCAAGCGTCTGTTGCAGGCAGATATAAACAGCCGCTTAGTGTTGTGATGATAGATGTAGACCACTTTAAGAAGTTTAATGATACACATGGTCATGCCTTTGGGGATAAGGTCTTGCGTCTTATGGCAGAGGTTTTAACAAGGACTGTCAGGGAGTCGGACACAGTTGGCAGATGGGGTGGTGAGGAATTTATCCTTGTGCTTCCAAATACTGATGTAGAAGGGGCGTATCATGTTGCTGAAAAGGTTCGTGCTGCTGTGGAAGGATGTTCTGTTATGGCGGTAAGCGGCATGCCGCAGGGTGTAACCATAAGTCTTGGCATATCTACTTACCCTAATATATCGGGAGATTTAAAAGAACTTGTAGAGTCAGCAGACAATGCATTGTATCAGTCTAAAGCCACTGGCAGAAACAAGACAACAAAGGCAGTAAGGGCTGAAAAAGAAATTTCAGAAGAGGCTGCCAGTTAAGAATAGTAAGCAGTGAGCAGTTTGGTTAATGGAATCTATGGCAGAAATTACAGAATCTCAAAAATTTGATGCATTTGGCAAAGAGTGGTGGAGTCCGAAAGGCAGGTTTGTATCGCTTCACAGGATTAACCCTTTAAGATTTTCATATTTTTCAGGCAAGGTTGAAGGAGGTCTCAAGGATAAAAAGGTTCTTGATATAGGCTGCGGGGGCGGCATACTTTCAGAGGAATTTGCAAAGACAGGGGCTTTTGTTACAGGGATTGATTTATCCCCTGTTGCAATTGATGCTGCAAAAGGACATGCAAAGGAACAAGGACTTGATATTGATTATAAGGTGTCTTCTGTTTCTCAACTCCGAACTCCGAACTCCGAACTCCGAACTTACTTTGACATCGTTATCTGCGCCGAGGTTCTGGAGCATGTGGATGACCTTTCAAAATTTCTGAAAGACGCATGCAGTCTTTTAAAAATAGGCGGCTATTTTTTTTTCTCAACTCTGAATAAGACCCTCTCATCAAGGTTTTTTGCCATATTCATGGCAGAGAACATCTTAAACATGGTTCCAAAAGGCACGCATGATTTCAAAAGATTTATAAGACCATCTTTTCTTGTAAAACTTTTGCAGGAAAATGGTGTAAGTGTTGAAGAGATTAAAGGAATGAGATTTGACCCCTTGCTCTTTGATTTCAGGATTTCAGACAATACAAGTATAAACTACTTGGGGTATGGAGTAAAAAATGGGAGGACAAATGGGCATCCTTGATAACAAAAAGGCAATAATCTTTGGTGTTGCGAATGAAAGAAGCATTGCATGGGCAATAGCACAGGCTTTGCAAAGAGAAGGCGCTGAACTTGCATTTACATACGCAGGCGCTGTGCTTGAAAGCAGGGTGAGACCCCTTGCAGAGTCTATTGGTTCAAAACTCATTCTGCCATGCGATGCAACAAACGATGCAGAGATAGATGCTGTTTTTGAAAATATAAAAAGTCAGTGGGGCGGTCTTGACATCCTTATTCATTCCATTGCATTTGCAAATAAAGAAGAATTAAAAGGCATGTTTGTTGACACATCAAGGGATGGATTTAAACTTGCGATGGATGTGAGCGCATATTCCCTTGTGGCTTTGGCAAAGCGGGCATATCCCCTTATGACAAACGGCGGCAGTATAATAACAATGACATATTACGGAAGTGAGAAGGTTGTGCCTAACTATAATGTAATGGGTGTTGCAAAGGCGGCATTAGAGGCAAGTGTGAAATATCTTGCAGCAGACTTGGGGCAGAAAAACATAAGGGTTAATGCCATATCAGCAGGTCCTATTAAAACCCTTGCAGCAATGGGTATAAGCGGATTCAGAGATATGCTGCAGGTTGTTGAAGGTAAAGCCCCTCTCAAGAGAAATGTTACGACAGAGGATGTGGCAAATACAGCAGTCTATCTGGCAGGCAGTCTTTCAAGCGGCGTAACAGGGGAGATTATATATGTTGATGCAGGTTATAACATTGTAGGGATGTAATACGAAACCCACATGAAAATGGGGAGGATTTAGTCGCCCATTTTCGGGATAATTCTTATCGGTTTAAGAAAGGACGGACATGCTTAAGGTCAGTGGTTTGGAAAAATCATACGGAAGACAGGTGATTTTTGACAATGTGAGTTTTGTAATGAATCCCGGGGAACGGATTGGATTAGTCGGCAGGAACGGGCACGGCAAAACAACACTCTTCAAGATGATCCTCGGAGAGGAAGAGCCGGACTCAGCCGTTATCAGCATTCCGAATTATTATACTATCGGTCATCTTTCCCAGCATATCCGTTTTACTGAAGATACTGTTCTGAAAGAGGGATGCATTAGTCTTCCTGTATCTGATGATGGGATTGATGAAAGTTACAAGGTAAAGAGCATCCTCATGGGTCTCGGATTTTCTACGGATGATTTTGACCGGAGTCCTTCCATGCTCTCCGGCGGATACCAGATTCGTTTGAACCTTGCCAAAGTGCTGGTCTCAGAGCCTAACCTCCTCCTTCTTGACGAGCCGACAAATTATCTGGACATTGTATCCGTGCGGTGGCTGACGAGGTTTCTCCGCAATTGGAAAGGCGAACTCATAATCATCACACACGACCGTGAATTTATGGACAGCGTAACAACTCACACTATGGGCATTCACCGCTGCAAGATGAAGAAGATTGCCGGGCCTACCCAAAAATTTTATCAGCAGATAGCGCAGGAAGAAGAAATCCATGAGAAGACCCGCATTGGAGATGAAAGAAAACGTGCAGAGGTGGGGGACTTTATAAACCGCTTCAGGGCAAAGGCATCCAAGGCAAAGGCTGTTCAGTCGCGGGTAAAGGCGCTTCTTAAGATGGAAAAACTTGACAAACTGTCGGATATACGAACCCTTGATTTTTCATTCAAGTCCGCGCCCTTTCCGGGCAAATGGCTGATGAATGCGGCAAACATATCGTTTTCTTACCATCATGATAGTCTGCCGCTTATTAACGGCTTGGACATAGCAGTTGGGAAAAACGACAGGATTGCCATTATAGGCAAAAACGGAAAAGGCAAGACTACCCTCTTAAGCATACTTGCAGGCGAGTTGCAGCCGCAGACAGGAGCGGTGCAGCACAATCAAAATTTATCTATCGCCTATTTCGGTCAGACCAATATCAACCGCCTTAACCCTCAAAAAACCGTTGAGATGGAGATTATGGACACGCATTCGGATTGCAATATGGGCGCTGGCCGCAAGATATGCGGAATCATGATGTTTGACGGCGACAAGGCTCTTAAAAAGATAGAGGTGCTTTCTGGCGGCGAAAAGAGCAGGGTTTTACTTGGGAAACTGCTGGTAACCCCTGCCAATCTGCTTCTCTTGGACGAACCTACCAATCATCTGGATATGGACTCTATTGATTCCATGGTTGAGGCTATTGAGGCATTTGACGGCGGTGTGATTATCGTAACTCACAGCGAGATGATTCTCAACAGTGTAGCCACCCGGCTTATCGTATTTGACAACGGCAAGGTAGAGTTGTTCGAGGGAACCTATCAGGAATTTTTGGATCAGGTAGGATGGGAAAGTGAGAGGGCGGAAGAGGCTGACAACAGCCGTCCAATCAGCAAACAAAACAATAATATCAATAAAAAAGAGATGCGGAGGCGGAGGTCTCAATTAAACGAAAACCGTTCAAAGATATTAGGACCTCTGCAAAAGATGATTGCTGCTGTTGAAAAGAGCATCATGTTTTTGGAAAAGGATGTGGAAAATGAGAGCCGAATCCTTGTTGAGGCTTCGGAAAAGGGAGATGGCGAAACCATATCAACGGCATCCGTTTTCATTCATAAATTGAACAGTCAGATTGAAACCCTTTTTAAGGAGTTGGAGTCCTTAACCAGTGAGCATGATGCGAAGTCCAAAGAATTTGAACAAAGGATGATAGAATTGATAAGTCCTGACTCATCATCATTTACATCAACCCCTGCTGTTATGCGCACGGCAGAAACAAGCGACATTCTGTATAAGTCTTCATAAGAAATTAAGGTTAAATGATTAACCCGAAAAATGTATTTGGTTTTTATTTTTCTGGTTAATTATTTCTTAAGACCGTATCAATCTTCCAGTTTTCATCATCCCTTTCAGGATAGTCAATATTATAATGGAGTCCGCGGCTCTCCTTTCTTTTTATTGCTGACATTATGATTAAATCTGAAACTGTTGCAATGTTTCTGAGTTCAATCAGGTTGCTTGTTACCACAAAGTTCCGGTAGTACTCATCTATCTCTTTTTGCAGAAGGTCAATCCTCCGCTTTGCCCTTTCAAGCCTTTTATTGGAACGGACTATGCCAACATAGTTCCACATGAGCCGTCTGATTTCATCCCAGTTCTGTGTGATAACAACAGCCTCATCACTGTCAACAGCGCCGCCTGCCTGCCACTCAGGAATATCGGGGATTATGATTGTTTTGTCTTTTGCAATATCCTTTGCCATGACATACGCCCTGTTGGCAAAGACCATTGCCTCAAGGAGGGAGTTTGACGCAAGTCTGTTTGCCCCGTGCAGACCTGTGCATGCGGTTTCACCTATGGCAAAAAGCCTCTTGATGTTTGTCTCTCCAAAACTATCTGTTGCTACGCCGCCGCACACATAATGAGCAGCAGGGACAACAGGGAGCGATTCCTTTGTCATGTCATAACCAAACGACAGGCATTTTTCGTATATATTGGGGAATCTGTCTTTTATAAATTCAGGCTTCTTATGGGTTATATCCAAGAATACGCAGTCATCACCGCTTTTTTTAAGTTCAAAGTCTATTGCCCTTGCAACAATATCTCTCTGGGCAAGTTCTTTCAAAGGATGATACTTTTCCATAAACCTTGTTCCATCTTTAAGCCGCAAAATCCCGCCCTCTCCCCGCACTGCCTCTGATATAAGAAAGTTCTTTGCCTTTGGATGATACAGGCATGTAGGATGAAACTGGATAAACTCCATATTTGCAACTACTGCCCCTGCCCTGTAACTTACAGCAATGCCGTCTCCTGTTGCCACATCAGGGTTGCTTGTGTATATATACACCTTTCCTGCGCCGCCTGTTGCCAGAATCGTGGTCTTTGCCAGAAATGTATGGATTCCGCCTGTGTTCTTATCAAGGGCATATGCCCCCCAGCACATATCCTTTTCGCATTTTTCAACAAATTTTTAATGTGTAATAAGGTCTACAGCAATATGATTTTCGTATATGACAATGTTTTTTTCAGCATCAACTGCCCGGAGCATTGCCTCTTCAATCTCCCTGCCTGTAAAATCTTCAGCATGGACAATCCTTCTTTTTGAATGCCCGCCTTCTTTGCCTAAATCCAGTTCTGTTTCATCATAACCTTTTCTTGTAGTAAATCTTGCCCCAAGGTTAATAAGTTCATATATTCGTTCAGGACCATCATTTACAACAAGTTCAACTATATCAGGATGGCATAAACCTGCACCTGCCTCTATCGTATCTCTTATATGGTTTTCGAAGGTGTCTTCTTTGCTCAAGACAGAGGCAATGCCTCCCTGTGCATAAAAGGTTGCGGATTCAGTCCTCTCCCTTTTTGTGACAACAGAGACACTTCCGTATCTTGCAGCCTTTAATGCAAAGGAAAGCCCGGCAATCCCGCTGCCTATGATAAGAAAGTCTGTTCTAATCTCCAAAGCGCACACACCATAAATTTAAGATTTTTTAAAAGGTTATGATAAAAACCGATGGTTTGTCAAGGCTGGAAAACGGAAAAAAATGGAAAAAACCCTTGACTTTGATTGAATTTGGGTGATAATTATGCAAATAATCCTGCACATTTTTAAGGTAATCAACCTATATTACTTGAGGTTTTATGACAGGGAAAATACTTTTAGCAGACGACAGCGTAACTATACAGAAGGTTGTTTCGCTTATTCTTGCTGATACAGAATACGAATTGGTTTCTGTTAGTGATGGCAATTCTGCAATTGAAAAGATATGTGAAACAAAACCTGATATGGTTATAGTGGATGCTGCAATGCCCGGCAAGAATGGCTATGAAGTGTGCAAATATGTAAAGAATACATCATCTTTAAAGCATATCCCTGTCCTTCTCCTGACAGGAACATTTGAACCAATAAATGAAGAAGAGGCAAAAAGGGCAGGTGTTGATGACAGTATAGTTAAACCATTTGACTCTCAGGAACTGATAGATAAGATTACAAATCTATTCCTGCACCCCAAAATGGTTGAGGATGAACCTGTAACTATGTCCCCGACAGAACCTGCCAATTTAACTGATGATTGGGGATTTGTGGACGAGGATAAAGGGGATTTAAAGGCAAGCAGTATTGATGATATTCCGATAATTGAACCGCTGGAAGAGATAATAGAAGGAACTGATGCTGAATTTGATGCAGATTCTAAACAAGAAACCCATGCACTGAAAGAAACAGAGGAAAGGGTAAAAGAAACCTTGCTGCAGCCATTGTCTCCATCCTTAGAACCTGCAGGGCTTGAGGCAGCAATAAGTTCGCAACTTGAGTACTCTGTGGAAAAAACAGTTGAAGAGATGGCTAAAAAAATTATCCCTGACATTGCAGAAAAAGCAGTAAAAAAAGAGATTGAAAAAATCTTTAATGTGCTATTAAAGACAATAAGCACAGGAACTTAAAAATGGCCGAGACTATTGAAGATTTAAAGTTTTTAGGTGATAGCAACCTGTTTATCTTTGCCCATAAAGAAAGCAAGGCATTAAAGGAACGATTTTTTGAACTATATACCCTTTATAGATTAAGTCAAAATCTAAATCTCTCCCTTCAGGTAACAGAACTCTTTGACAGCACAGTAAAATTTCTAAAAACCTCCCTCAATATTAAAGATTTCTGCTTTATGCTTCTGGATGAGGAATGCGGCGAACTCAAGGTGTGGAAGGCAAACGGAATCACCCACGATGAAACAGAGGATATAACATTTAAATTGGGTGAAGGAATTACAGGGATTGTAGCATCTACAGGCGAGTCTATTCTGATTCAGGACATTAGTAAAGATAATAGATGCATAGATTGTAAGGAAATTATACCTTCTGTAGGCTCACTTCTGGCAATACCAATGATAAGTAACGGCAATACAGTGGGGGTCATGACCATCCATAAACAGGATATTAATGCCTTTAAAGAAGATGATAAAAAATTTTTTAGTGCCATAGCATCAACAGTGGCAAATAGCATTGACAGGGCAAGGTCCTATGAAAAGGCACAAAAAGAGTCTATGATTGATAGTCTAACAGGACTATACAACAGGAGATTCTTTTCTGACAGCATAATCAGGCAGTCAAGCAGGGCAGTTAGATACGGCGAAACCTTTTCCATTATTATGCTGGATATTGACCATTTTAAATATTTTAATGACACATACGGTCATATTGTTGGTGATGAAATACTTAAAAATCTGGCATCAATCATCAGGGCAAATATAAGACAGAGCGATATCGTTGCCAGATATGGCGGTGAGGAGTTTGTAATACTCCTGCCCAGAATATGTAAGGAGGACGCTGTGCTCACCGCTGAAAAGACAAGGCTCATGGTTGAGGAGAAACTTGCCCAAAGTATAACAGGTAAAGATATTGAAAAAATAACCATAACTTTAGGTGTGGCAGCATATTCACAGGATGGGACTACACCAGAAGAGATTACTAACAGTGCAGACAGATTTATGCTCATGGGCAAACAAAAGGGACGAAATAAGGTGATTTGGAGTTTATCAGGGGACAAGGAATATATCGCATATGAAAAGAGGGTATCTACAAGATATGTTACGGTTTTAAAAGGCGCTCAAAATGTCAATGTAAATACAAATCAGGCATCTTCTTTTATTGAAATCAGGACAGAAGAAGAGTGGAAGATGTGTGTGTTAAAGGATATCAGCAAGACAGGGTTTAGAGGAGAGGTTGAATTTGAAACCAAAATAGAAGATACATATACAGGGAATGTGCCTCTGGCTTCACAAGAGTCTAATCCTTTTTCCATGAAAGTTGTTTATGTAAAGAAAAATCAGCATAACAGATACGAGTTTGGGGCAGAAGTCATAGAAGGCAGCGAAAACTGGAAAAAGTTTTACATATCAATTTTATATTAAAAAATACTTGTATCTGCCGATTCATCGGCACTTATTTATCAGGGATAGATTTGAAATCTGTCCCTGATTGACATGGGGATTATTCTTAATCCCCATTTTTATATCTATGGGTAAGAATTTTTTGTAATTGCAGACCTGCAGCCGCAGGCTTTAGCCTGCGTAAAAATATCGCAAACTAAAGTTTGCGGCTACAAGAGGCTCTATGAACAAAAAAGAACTTAATAAGGTCTATAATCCAAAAACCATTGAAGAAAAGTGGGCAAGGTTCTGGCTGGATGAAAATATCTTCCATGCTAATACGGAGTCTAAAAAGCCAGCATTTGCAATGGTGATTCCTCCGCCGAATATCACAGGTTCACTTCATATTGGTCATGCCTTGAATAATTCAATTCAGGACATCCTTGCAAGATACAAACGGATGAAGGGTTTTAAGGTCCTTTGGCTCCCTGGCACAGACCATGCAGGCATTGCAACCCAAAATGTAGTTGAAAAACAAATTGCGTTAGAAGGCACAGACCGTCACAAAATCGGAAGAGAGAAATTTATTGAAAGGGTCTGGAAGTGGAAAGAGGAGTCTGGCGGACAAATCATAAATCAGTTAAAAAGACTCGGCTCATCATGCGATTGGGCAAGGCTTCGTTTTACAATGGATGAAGGGCTGTCAAAGGCTGTGCGTGAGGTGTTCGTAAGGTTATACAATGAAGGATTGATATACAGAGGGGACTATATCATAAACTGGTGTCCAAGATGTCATACCGCTTTATCTGATTTAGAGGTTGAGACAGAGGAAACTGACGGCAGCCTTTATTACATAAATTATCCAATCGCAGATGTGGGGACAGATTTAAAATCTATCCCCAGTTTTTTGACTGTTGCGACAACAAGACCTGAAACAATGCTCGGCGATACTGCAGTTGCAGTCCATCCAGATGACAAAAGATATAAATCGTTTATCGGCAAGACGCTTATCCTGCCGCTCATTGAAAGGGAGATTCCAGTTATTGCGGATTCAACTGTCAGTACGGAGTTTGGCACAGGCGCAGTCAAGATTACACCGAGCCATGATTTTAATGATTTTGAGATGGCTAGAAGGCATAACCTCCGGTATCTCAAGGTAATGGATTTAGAAGGCAGGATGAATGAGAATGCAGGCATCTATAAAGGTATGGACAGGTTTGCATGCCGTAAAAAGGTTGTAGAGGATTTAAAAGAACTGGGGCTTCTGCAAAAAATAGAAAAATACAAAATCAATCTCGGACACTGCTACAGGTGCAAAACTGTTGTTGAACCGACAGAATCAAAACAGTGGTTTGTAAAAATCAAGCCTCTGGCAGAGCCAGCAATAAAGGCTGTGGAGGACGGCAGGACAAGGTTCATTCCAAAGAATTGGGAGAATACATACTTTGACTGGATGAGGAACATCCGTGACTGGTGCATATCAAGGCAAATCTGGTGGGGGCACAGAATACCTGCATGGTACTGCGAGCAGTGTGATTTTATAACGGTTTCAGCAGAAGAACCAGAGGTCTGCGAAAAATGCAAATCCCCTGAAATCCAGCAAGAGACCGATGTCCTTGACACATGGTTCTCTTCAGCCCTCTGGCCTTTTTCAACATTAGGCTGGCCAAATGAAACAAAGGAACTTAAAACCTTCTATCCCACATCAACACTTGTAACGAGTTTTGACATTATATTTTTCTGGGTGGCAAGGATGCTCATGCTCGGTTTAAAATTCATGGATGATGTGCCGTTCAGAGATGTGTATATCCACGCACTTATAAGGGATGCCGAAGGGCAGAAGATGAGCAAGTCAAAGGGCAATGTCATTGACCCGCTTGTTATGATGGAAAAATACGGAACTGACGCATTCAGATTTACCCTCGCAGCAATGGCTGCGCAGGGAAGGGACATAAAACTTGCAGAGGAGAGGATTGAAGGCTACAGAAACTTTGCAAACAAGATTTGGAATCTGGCAAGGTTTACGCTAATGAGTTTAGGAGTTAAAAAATCAACTCCTCAACTCCTCAACCCCTCAACTCCTCAACTCTCTCTTGCTGATAAATGGATTTTAACCCGCCTGAATAAAACCATTGAAGATGTTACAAAGGGCATTGATGAATATTCTTTTGACCATGCTGCAAATGCAATCTATCAATTTATATGGCATGAACTCTGCGACTGGTATGTGGAACTTATAAAACCTGATTTAAGGGGAGATAATGGGGATGAGAAAAAAAAGGACAGCCAGATGGTTCTGTTAAAGGTCTTGCAGGATTCCATGAAACTACTACACCCATTTATGCCGTTTATAACAGAGGAAATCTGGGAAACTATTACAAGTCAGGAGTCAGGGGTCAGGAGTCAAGGGTCAGGGAAAAGCATTCAGGATACAGCATTCCCTGAAGTAGATGAAAAAACTATATTTAAAGATGATGAAATCAAGATGAATAGACTAATGGATGTTATAAAGGCAATAAGGAATTTAAGGAGTGAATTTAATATACCACCATCAGCAAATATAGAGGTAATATGCCATACAGAAAAAGATGATGAAATAGAATTACTGAAAAGTGAAGATGCTTATGTAAAGACCCTTACAAGGTCTTCAGCCTTCGGCCGTGAAAGGCATGCTTTTCACCCTTCAACCTTAAAACTTAAAGATGCTGCCACTGCGGTTGTCGGCGGTATAGAGATATTTATACCGCTGAAAGGATTGATAGATATTTCCGAAGAAACCAGCCGTCTTGGAAAAGAGGTAGAAAAGGTTATGAAAGATATTTCAGGACTTGAAAAGAGGCTCTCAAATGAGGCATTTGTCTCAAAAGCGCCAGCAGAGGTGGTTGAAAAGGACAAGACAAGATTTACAGAACTTACCATGAAAAAGGCAAAGATTGAGGAAAATATACAAAGGCTGAATGGATTGAGATGAAAATCCTTTTTGCTGCATCTGAAGCCACACCATATGCAAAAACAGGCGGTCTTGGCGATGTTTGCGGGGCATTGCCAAAGGCGCTTAATAAACTCGGCTGTGATGTAAGGCTCATAATACCGTTTTATAGACAGATTCAGGAGTCAGGAGTCAGGAGTCAGGAGTCAGGAGAAAAATCAGCAATTAAAGATACAGGGATTCAAGTTTCTGTTAATATCGGCATCAAAGAAACCACTGGACGATTATCTGGATTAACACCTCCAGCCTTGAGCCGCAAAAAGCATGCTTTTTGCCCTACAGTCTATTTTCTTAAATGCGACGAATACTATGACAGGGAATACCTCTATTCTACCCCTGACAGCGACTACCCTGATAATCTGGAAAGATTTGCGTTTTTTTCAAGAGGTGTGCTTGAGGCAGTAAAACAACTGGATTTCAAGCCTGACATCATCCACTGCCACGACTGGCAGACAGGGTTAATACCAGCATATCTCAAGACTGTATATAAGAATGTCCCTTTCTATGCAAACATAAAAACCTTGTTTACCATCCACAATATCGCTTATCAGGGACTATTCCCGTCACATATGTTTCCAATAACATGGCTTCCTGATTATGTTTTCAATCCAGAAGATATGGAATTTTGGGGACAAATCAACCTTCTTAAATCAGGCATTGTATTTTCAGATATGATAACAACAGTCAGCAAAAAATATTGTCAGGAGATACAAACCCCCAAATTTGGGTTTGGGCTTGAAGGCGTACTAAATACAAAGAAGGATAAACTCTTTGGCATATTGAATGGTGTTGACTATGACGAATGGGATCCTGCAAAGGATAAATTTATCCCGGCAAACTACACCCAAAAAAATTTATCAGGCAAGATATTATGCAGAAAGGCATTACTTAAAGAGTATGGGTTAAAAATCCCTGACGATATACCTTTAATCGGCATAATATCAAGATTTACCAGCCAGAAGGGTTTTGATATACTTTCAGAGGCAATGGACAATATTATGTCAATGAATATTGGAATGGTGGTGGTGGGCTCGGGTGAGAGGAAATACAGTGGCATGTTTGAATCCCTTGCAGGGATATATCCTGAAAAACTTGGCGTGAAGATTGCCTTTGATGACAAACTGGCGCATATGATTACAGCAGGCTGTGATATGATACTCATGCCGTCTTATTATGAGCCATGCGGTATGACCCAGATGTATGCCTTAAAATACGGCACAATTCCAATTGTCAGGGCAACAGGCGGACTTGATGATACAGTCCAGAATTTTGATACTGCAGCAGGCAGCGGTAATGGTTTTAAATTCCATGATTATTCACCCGTTGCATTAACCGAAAAGATAAAGAAGGCTTTAGCCGCATTTCATAGTAAGGGGGCATGGGATAAACTAATCCAAAATGCCATGTCTTTAGACTTCTCATGGGAAGGGTCAGCAAAAAAGTATCTTGAGTTGTATCATCTGATAACTTGAATTATGAAACCCTTTACCCAAAAAATGCAGTTGCATTTTTTGGCAGTTTAGCCAAATAGTGTCAAGGCAAAAATCAAGGCAAAAATCTTGTTGCAATGTGGTAATTACATGTGTAAAATTTACCATATGAACTATATGAACATCAGGTCATTAAAATATATCTTGATATTTTTTGTGTTACTGGGGGTAAATTTTCCCGGCACAATTGATGCTCAGGAGGAGATAATCCATCTTGCAAGGTTTGCACAAATAAACAGTATTACTATGTCAGGGTGGCAGATAAAAGAGTGGAAAGGACATGCAGATATAAAGGTTGTTAATACTGATGATGCGGGACAGGTTTTACACCTGAAAAGCAGGGGGACATCTACAGCCCTCTACAAGGAGATAGCTCTAAATATAGCAGAAATACCATATCTCAACTGGCAGTGGAAGGTGACAAAACTTCCTGATGGCGGAGATGTGAGGATAAAGTCTACAGATGACCAGGCAGCCCAAATTTATATTGTGTTCCCAAAATTTCCATTACATGTAAACAGCAGAATCATCGGATACATCTGGGACACAAATGCCCCTCAAGGAAGCATTGCAACAAGTCAAAAATTTTCAAAAACGAAATATATTATCTTAAGAAGTGGAAAGAGCGATATGGGCAGGTGGCTGAATGAGAAAAGAAATGTATATGAAGATTATAAGATGTTATTTGGTGAAGAGCCTCCCAAAATTGGGAAGGTATCTGTTATGATAGATTCAGATGACACAAAGAGCAGTGCCGAGGCATTTGTTGGGGATATATACCTTTCCAGAAACTAACTACTTTTCTGTAAGTTATCTTTTCATCCCCCTTTGCCTGCCTGTGTGTGTTCACACACGCAGACAGGTGAGCCAACAGCTCATGTGGGTTTCATTTTTATAATATCTTGCAAAGCAAAATAGATACAAACCATCACTTCGTTACTTTAGCCCTTCCTATCCCTATACATAAAGAGTTTATCTATAGGATACCTGAAGCATTGTCAGCCTATGTGTCTGTAGGAAAAAGGATTCTTGTGCCATTTGGCAGAAGGATTACAGCCGGATATGCCGTAGGTTTCCCAAAAGAATCCGATACCGCAGGCATTAATGATATAAAATACATAATAGATGTTCTGGATGACAAGCCTATATTTGATGAGAGTAGGCTTGAGTTCTACAAATGGATGTCTCTGTACTATTTTTCTCCGCTTGGAGAGGTACTGAAACTTATTCATCTGCCGCAATCAGATAAAAGATACTTCGCCATAACAGACATGGGTATAGAGTCTTTGCAAAAATCCTTAAAAGACAGTGAAGCCGATATTCTTAAAGTCATTGCAGGCAAAAAATCAGTTTCACTAAAGGTTATTTCAAAGTATACAAGGATTAAAGACCTGCATTCAATTATCTGTGAATTACTGGAAAAGGGACTTATTGCAGAGCTATCAAATACTAAAGACAGTATCAAAGATAAAGAGACCGCATTAGAACAGGGAGACCTTGATGATGAAGAAGATATTTTACATGAACCAAATACAGAACAGTCTTATGCTATCAGCAGGATAGCAGAAAAAGTAAAGAGTCAGAGGTTTTCTCCATTTCTGCTTTACGGTGTTACAGGCAGCGGCAAGACACTTGTTTATCTAAAGGTATTAGAGAAAACTATTGATATGGGTAAAAGGGGTATAGTGCTTGTGCCTGAGATTGCGCTTACCTATGGGCTTGCCAGATATTTGGTTAAAAGGTTTGAAGACAGGGTTGCTGTTATACACAGCGGACTCTCAGATAAAGAGCGGTATGAACAGTGGCGGAGGATACGAGATGGGAATATTGATATTGTTGTTGGTGCAAGGTCATCCCTCTTTGTGCCTTTAGATAATATCGGCATTATCATTGTTGATGAGGAGCATGATACATCCTATAAACAGGAAGAGGGTGTCAGGTATAACGCAAGGGATATCAGCATGATGATGGCAAAAATCCTGAATATAGTGGTTGTGCTTGGTTCTGCAACACCGTCTGTAGAAACATTCTATAATGCAAAAAGCAGCAAGATCTCTCTTTTGCACCTCTCAATGAGGGTTCTTGACAGGCCTATGCCAGAGATAAAAATTGTGGACATGAAAGAAAAAAGTCAGGAGTCAAAAATTTTATCAGAAAGATTCAGAAGTCTTTTAGCAGATGCACTGAGTAAAAAACAGCAGGCAATACTTTTTTTAAACAGAAGGGGATTCGCAAATTTTATAATCTGCAAAGACTGCGGCTATGTATTTAAATGTCTGAACTGCAATGTGTCAATGACTTTTCACAAAAAACAGAATATCATCAAATGCCACTATTGTGACCTATCCATGCCCGTTCCGTCATTCTGTCCACAGTGTAACGGATATAATATAGTTGACATGGGGACTGGCACTGAAAAGGTTGAAGAAGAGATACGGAGATTATTTTCGGATGTTAAGGTTGTTCGGATGGATAGAGACACAACGAGAAAGAAAGGGGCTCATAAAAAGATACTTCGGACAGTAGAAAAAGGCGAGGCAGACATCCTTATTGGCACACAAATGGTTGCAAAAGGGCATCATTTTTCCAATGTTACTGTTATGGGAATAATCTCTGCTGATACCACAATGAACATCCCTGACTTTAGAAGTGCTGAAAAGACATTTCAGATTCTGACACAGGCAGCAGGAAGGGCAGGAAGGGGAGATATACCTGGTAAGGTTATAATCCAGACACTTAATCCTCACCATTATTGTTTTTTTAGCATTATGAACCATGATTATACATCTTTCTTTAATGAAGAGATTGGGAAAAGGAAGGAACTTAACTATCCTCCATTCTATAGACTTGTTAACTTGAGAATAGAGGGGAGTAAAGAAGATAAAGTTATAAAGGCAGCAAATACTCTAAAAAGGGTTGCAGATGGATATATAGGGAGATTTAAAGGGGATATAATCTTGTTAGGTCCAGCACCTACTTTTCTTTCATTCTTAAGAGGAAGATACAGGTGGCATATGCTGGTAAAAGGAAAGAATGTAAAAACACTCCATGATTTTATACATTCTATTAAAAATAGGTTTGAGCAAAATAAAATGACAGGCATTGAACTTGTCATAGATGTTGACCCTATGACTACAATGTAGGGCAATTGTTTTTTCTGCCAAAAAATGCAACTGCTTTTTTGGGATAAATAAGGTATTATACAATCATGGCTGTCTTTGAGATAGTTAAATATCCCGCCCCTTTACTGAAGAAAAAGGCATTACCTGTAGATACTGTAGATGATGAGATAAGGCAGCTTATAAAAGATATGACTGATACAATGTATTTTGCCAAAGGCATAGGACTTGCTGCCAATCAGATTGGTGTTGATAAGAGGGTTATTATAATGGATGTTCCTGATAAGGATAACAGAGAAGGATATGAGAAGGGTAAAAATCTTATAGCGGTTATCAATCCTGAAATATTAGAACAAGACGGTAAGATTGAATATGAAGAGGGTTGTTTGAGCATACCTGGTTTTACTGCTCTGGTAAAGAGGTTTGAAATGATTACAGTTAAGGGGATTGACAGGGATGGCAAAGAGATTGTATTGAAGGCAGAAGGGCTGTTTGCCATTACATTGCAGCATGAGATTGACCATCTGAACGGGATATTATTTATAGACAGGCTCTCCAGTCTTAAAAGGGAGTTTATAAAGAAGAAGATTCTAAAGGCATTGGCAGATGAAACCCATAAAGGTCAAACCCAGACAAAAGGGCTATGAAATAAACTGCAATGGCACTATTGTTGAATAAAAGGTTTAAAATCGTTTTTATGGGCACTCCTGATTTTGCTGCAGAATCACTTCGTGCCATCGTGAAATCATCTGATGAGGTTGCTGTGGTTGTAACCCAGCCTGATAAACCAAAAGGCAGGGGTATGGTGTTTACACCCCCTCCTGTAAAGGTTTTGGCACAGGAATATAATATGCCTGTTTTACAGCCTGAAAGGATTAAAGAGGATTGGTTTATTGAAAGACTTAAAGATATATCGCCTGATATAATTGTGGTTGCGGCATACGGCAGAATTCTGCCCAAAACTATACTGGAAATCCCTCAAAATGGCTGTATAAATGTCCATGCGTCTTTGCTGCCAAAATATCGCGGGGCAGCACCTATAAACTGGGCTATAATAAATGGTGAGAACCAGACAGGTATAACAACAATGCTTATGGACGAAGGTATGGATACAGGCAGAATCCTTTTAAAAGAAATGGTTTTGATTTCTAAAGATGATACTGCAGGAACCCTGCATGACAAACTAAAGGAGGTTGGCGCTGCTGTCCTCTTAAAGACAATTGATGCCATAAGATGCAATGCCGTGATTCCGATAGAGCAGGATAATTCTATGGCAACATACGCACCTGTCTTGAAAAAGATAGATTGCCGTATTGACTGGAATAAGGACGCTGCTTCTATAAGAAATTTTGTGAGGGGACTCAATCCATTACCCTGTGCATTCACACATATAGAAAACAGACTGTTTAAGATATACAGCGGTTTTGTGAAATCTGATAAAGTAAAAGAGGCGACTGGCACTGTTGTTGATGTGTCTTCTGACGGCATTGAAGTTGCTGCAAAAGACAGCATATTTGTAATCACTGAACTTAAGCCTGAGAACAGGGATAAGATGAGCGCTGGAGAATTCATAAGGGGTTATAAGATTGGGAAAGGTCAAATCCTTAATTGACAGAGAAGAAGAGTTTGCAGGACAGGATGGAAGCGTTTCATATAAGCCGCCAAAATCTATATTTATTGCCCTCCTTGCTGCCACAACATTTATCCTGATAGTTGTTGGATTTTTGTTCTGGTATATACCTGCGGTTGGTCTGAATAACATCCACCCTAGTCTGCCGCTCATCTTTGGCATTATAGTTTTAACACTAATCCTGTTCATCTCTACAGCGGCATTTGCTGTAACTATTGCTGTAACGAATGGGAAGGACATATTCCGCTCATACAGATTGAGGGGCATTTTAATAAAGTTCTTTCTGCCGTTAATGGTGATGCTAGGCGGAATCTTAAAGATACCAAGAATAAAGATAGAACAGTCATTTATAGATGTAAACAATCAACTTGTACGGGCAATGGGCAGGGTGTTACGACCTGAAAATGTCCTTATCCTCATGCCGCACTGTATCCAGTATGTAAACTGTAAAATCAAGGTTACACAGGATATAAGGAATTGTGCTGCTTGCGGAATGTGTGAGATAAAGGATTTGCTGGGTATTATGACTGAATTTGGCATAGATATATATGTCCTGACAGGCGGAACAATTGCCAGAAGAAAGGTGTATGAAAAAAGACCTGATGTTATTGTTGCTGTTGCATGTGAAAGGGATCTGACAAGCGGCATTCAGGATGCCTATCCGATACCTGTGATGGGTATAGTCAATAAAAGACCGCAGGGTTACTGCATAGGCACAGGTGTTGATGTCTCAATGGTGAGGGATGCGATAAGGGGTGTTATTGGCAGGGCTTAATCCCTTTAGTTTTTCTCTTATCTTTTGTAAATTTTCTTCATCTCCGCTTTTAGCATACAGAGCAATCATATGTGTATATATATGTGCAAGCGAGGAGGCATCTTCAGGCGGGGCAGCATTAAGTGCGTCTTTAAACACCTCTTCTGCTGTTTTAAAATCATTTTTGTATGTATATATGACACCTAGTGTATCTGAATAGATATATTTTCTGGAAGGGTCAAGTCTCGCAGCATCCTTTGCAAACCTCTCTGCAGTATTCAAGTCATGCCTGCCGTAAATGTAAAGCCATGCAAGGTTATTATAAAACATGCCATTTGACGGGGATTTCTCTATAGCGGACAGATAAGAACTTTCCGCCTCATCATAAGAAC
>JACRPW010000006.1:38513-47554 GCA_016223005.1 Deltaproteobacteria bacterium
ACCTTTTTTAAGATAGATATTGCCAAGATTAAAATACGCAAGGGCATAGTTCGGGTCTTTTTGTATGGCCTTCTTATATTCAGAAACAGCAAGGTCATTCTCACCCTTTGACTCATAGATGACACCAATCTCCGCATGCCCTGATGCAGAGAGTGTATCTTGACCTATCTTTTCAGGAGGGGATACAAGTAATGTGCCGAATGATGTCTTTTCCCATGCACGGATCAGTTCTTTATAAGAGAATATCTTTTCCTCCTCTTTTCCTGAGTGTGCGATTATAAAACCTTTTTCATCATGGAACCCAACAACCACCATGTAATGATAAATCGGGTAAATATCAAGCCCGAGGTTTAACAGTAATATGAGCGGCATGTTTTTTGATACATTCATCTTTATATCATCAATGCTGCCGCTATAATATCTTGCGTGAAAGCCCTTTTCCCTTGCATACACCAAAAGGTCTGTATTAAGTGTGCCTTTGAGTTTCTTGAGATATATCCCTTTTGCAACCGCATCCTGCGATATTTTCATGCCGTAGAAATTCATGACCATTGCAAGAGAAGCCGGTCCGCAGTAGAATTCCTCCTGTGCAATAAATGGGACACCTGAAATATAATGCCCTTTTGAAGGACTACCTGCAATATCTCCTTTTATGATATTGCCATTTATCCTGTCTGCGCATCCGTAAATAAAAAAAAGGATGGCAGTAGTTATTGCCATCCTTTGGAATGCCATACCCTTCATATCCCTTGTGAGCCAAAGGCTCATGAGTGTTTCATTTTAGTACAACCTTATGTCCTGTAAGATTTAAGATAACAAGGACAAGAACAACTATAAGAAGAAGGGCTATTATAATGCCCACTCCACTGTCACCGCCGGCATAGATGCTGTTCAGTTGACTTGCAAATTGGTGCAGTTCGCTATCGGTTAATCTATCTATCCTTTTATCTATCTCATCCTTTGTGAGTCCAAGGGATGAGAGTTTTTGTGATACTGCCTTTGATTCCAATATCCTCTGGATAGTTGAGACATCACTTTGCCTGTCAAATACCCTTTCATCAGTCTGGGACGAAATTATAAATGCAAGGGACTGTCTGGGCAGACTTGCAATCAGAAAACACATAATTGCCAGATATAGAGCAAGCGGACGGATTAAAAAACATTGTCTAATGCCGATCATTTCATGCACCTCCCGATTGAGAATATGAGGTAAATATATAGAAGTATAAATTTTTTGTCAATAATAAACTGATCGGAAACTGATTGGAACCTATACCTTTTGGCAGGGATCAAACCCCTACAGGGTGTAAGAGGTATTTTCGGAGCATAGTGCCTCTATCTGTCTTTTTGCCTCATGCCTTGCCCAGATGTCTGCCTCAAGAATTTCATCAATCGTATCTGCACGAGATGGATTATGCCTGTTCATGGTATTTTCCACGATGCCGACAATATCTGTAAACCGTATCTCTTTTTTCAAAAATGCATCGACCGCTATTTCATCTGCTGCATTCATTACAGCAGGCATGGTGCCTCCCAATCGCAGCGATTCATATGCAAGTTTAAGGGCAGGGAATCTCTTAACATCAGGTTCAACGAATGTAAGACTGCCTAGTTTGCACAAGTTAAGCGGTGTGACACCTGCCTCAATCCTTTCTGGATATGCAAGGGCATATGATATAGGACACTTCATATCCGCAGAACCCATCTGTGCCAATATTCCTCCGTCAATATATTCTACCATAGAATGAATTATGCTCTGCGGATGGACATGAACCGCTATCCTTTCAGGTGGTATGTCAAAAAGCCATCTTGCCTCTATGACCTCTAACCCTTTATTCATAAGGGTTGCAGAATCAATGGTCACCTTTTGTCCCATCTGCCAGTTTGGGTGTTTTAATGCCTCGTCACAAGTAACTTTAGACAGTTTTCCCAAAGAGGTATTTAAAAAAGGTCCGCCAGAGGCTGTGAGTATAAGTCTTTTAATATCTCCTTTTTGATGTCCTATAATAGATTGGAATATGGCGCTATGCTCGCTGTCTATCGGGAGAAGGGTTGCCTTATTTTTTTTAACCGCCTCCATTACCAAAGCGCCTGCCATAACAAGGGTTTCTTTATTAGCAAGGGCAACATCCTTGCCAGCATTTATAGCAGCAAGTGTAGGGAGCAGTCCAGCAGCACCAACTATTGCTGAAACAACCAAGTCAACAAACTTAAATGTTGCAGCATATTCAAACCCATCCTCACCATACAGCACCCTGCATGACAGATTTTTACCGAGAGTCCCTGCAGTTTCTTTATCAATAACAGAGACAACTTCGGGCTTAAACTCATAAATCTGCCTTTTCAGTAAATCAATATTTCTGCCGGCAGTTAAAACAGCGACCCTGAATTTATCAGGATGCATTCTCACAATGTCAAGGGTGCTTCTGCCTATTGAGCCTGTTGAACCAAGTATTGAAAGAGTCTTCATAATAAACAAATTTAGGCTAAAGGCAAAAGGCTAGAGGCTAGAGGCAGGAGGCGCCATTAGCAACGAGCCTTCAGCCTATAATTATCAGATAATAGTAAAAAAATGGCAGCGGTATTATTATGCTGTCTATCCTGTCAAGGATGCCGCCGTGACCAGGGATGATGCTGCCAGAATCTTTTACACCTGCCCCTCTCTTTAGCATTGATTCAAAAAGGTCTCCCAGTTGGCATAAAACTCCTAAACTGACCGCCAGAAGAACAGTGGTTGATGCGCTCAACTCTTTGAGGAAGAAGGTATTAAAGACAATTGCTGTTATCACCCCGCCTGCAAGTCCGGCTGCTGCACCTTCCATAGTTTTGTTCGGGCTTATAACAGGTGCAAGTTTAGTCCTGCCAAAACCCTTTCCAGCAAAGAATGCAAATGTGTCATTCATCCATATTATAGAAAAGAGGAATAGTAACCACCAGCCGCCGTTTTCAAAAGTCCTTATGCCAATCGCATAGGAAAGAAACAAGCCTATATACAATACGCCCAAAACTGTTTTGCCTATCAAACCAGAAGCAGAGGTTATATCTCTATGACAAAAGAGTGCATATATGAAAACCATAAATATAACCGCCGGGACAAGAGGTAAAAATATTGAGTGTCCAAAGGCATACATCCCTATAGATGCTGACACAGATAGTCCTGTCCCAAATACCTTTAGTCCAAAATCTTTTTCAGAAAACAGTATATTAAAGTATTCCCATGCTGCGAGGATTGTTATGATTATTACCACCAAAGAGAAGTAAACAGGAAATGGATATAAAACCAGAAACACTAATACAGAGATACCTATTGCACCTGTTACAAGCCTTTTGAATAGTTCTGTAGGATTTTTCATTTGCGAGACAGAAGATTATAAATATATCTATTGTGCAAGTTTTAACCTTATCTGTTCTCTGGTAAGGCCGAACCTTCTCTCTCTCTTTTGATAATCTTGCAGTGCCTTTAGTAAATGACCCGGGGTAAAATCGGGCCAGAGGACTTCTGTAACATATATCTCCGCATATGCCACCTGCCAGAGAAGAAAGTTGCTTATCCTTATCTCACCGCTTGTCCTTATCAGGAGGTCGGGGTCTGGTATGTCGCAGGTGTAGAGATTTTGTGAAAAGACCTCTTCGGTTATGTCTTGAGGTGCAATCTTTCCCTCTGCCACATTTCCTGCCAATTTTCTTGCTGCTTCAATTATCTCCTGCCTGCCGCTGTAAGAAAGTGCAAGATTGAGGTTCATCTTGCTATTGTTGCTTGTCTGTTCCTCAATATCATGTATAACCCTTTGAACAGACTTTGGCAGGGCATCAATGTTTCCAATAGCCCTGAATCTTATATTGTCCTTCATCATCTTGTTAAGTTCTGTTTTTAAATGGTTCTTTAAAAGTTCCATTAAGGCATTAACCTCTACTTTGGGTCTGTGCCAGTTTTCAGTAGAAAAGGTATAGAGGGTGAGATATTCTATTCCAATCTCCCTACAGAACCGGGCTATATCCTTTACTGTTTGGACGCCCTTCCTATGCCCCTGTATCCTCCCAAGGGACCTCTTTTCTGCCCATCGTCCATTGCCGTCCATGATTATTGCAATGTGCCTTGGGAGATTATTTTTGTCTAGTGTCTTCATGTTAGGCTATAGGCTATAGGTTATAGGCTATAGGTTATAGGTTTTTGCTTTTCCCATCACCTATTGCCAATTGCCTATTGCCAGTTTTTTATACCTCCAGTATCTCCTTTTCCTTATGATGGAAACCCTCGTCAATCTTTACTATATATTTATCTGTTATGTCCTGAACCTGAGCCTGCAGTTTTTTATGTTCGTCCTGAGATATGGTCTTGTCTTTTTCAAGTTTTTTAAATTCCTCATTTGCATCCCTTCTTATATTTCTTATACTGACCTTTGATTCTTCTGCCATCTTTTTTGCCACCTTGACAAGTTCCTTTCTTCTCTCTTCATTAAGCGGCGGGATAGGTAACCTGATAATCTTCCCATCGTTTGCAGGATTTAAACCAAGTTGAGATGCAAGGACAGCCTTTTCTATCACACCAATTATGCTTATGTCCCATGGCTGGATTGTAATCAACCTGCTTTCAGGGACAGACAATGTGGCAGCCTGATTTAAAGGTGTTAATGTTCCATAGTAATCAATCTGTATGCCGTCAAGGATGGATACAGATGCCCTGCCTGTTCTGAGTCGTGCCATTTCATGATGGAAGACATCAACTGTCTTTTCCATCCGTTCCTTCATCTCTTTTATTATAGTATCCTTCACTCTAACTACTCCTTTACAATAGTTCCAATATTTTCACCCATTATAATCTTTTTTATATTACCCCGCTCTTTTAGATTAAAAACTACTATGGGCAGTTTATTGTCCATACACATTGATATGGCTGTTGTATCCATAACCCTCAGGTTATTTTTAAGCACATCTATATAGGAGAGGTTGTCATATTTTATTGCGTCTTTTGACTTCATCGGGTCCTTATCATACACACCACCCACCTTTGTTCCCTTTAATATGACCTCTGCGTGAATTTCCATAGCGCGCAGGGATGCCGCTGTATCTGTTGTAAAGTATGGATTTCCTGTCCCGGCAGCAAATACTACTACCCTGCCTTTTTCAATGTGCCTTACCGCCCTTCTCCTTATATATGGTTCAGCAACCTCTTTTATCTCTATAGCAGACATTACCCTTGTAAAAACCTCTTTTTTCTCAAGGGAGTCTTGTAAAGCCATAGCATTTATAATTGTAGCCAGCATACCCATATAATCAGCAGTTGCTCGGTCCATACCATTAGCACTGGCAGCAACACCTCTGAAGATATTGCCGCCTCCGATTACGATGGCAATCTCAACACCAATATTATGGATTTCTTTTATTTCTTCTGATATGGAATCAACAATCCCTGTGTCAATGCCAAATGGTTGTTCACCAAGCAATGCCTCACCGGAAAGTTTTAGGAGGATACGACGATATTTTAGTTGGGACATAATAAATGCCGTGATGCGTGAAAGAACAAAATCAAAAATTAAATATCAAAAATCAAAATTAAGGTATTTCATTTTTAAATTTTGATTTATCATTTTGATATTTGCATTTTTATTTTTGATTTAACGTATCACGCTCACGTATAACGGTATTTACATTGCTGCTGCCACTTCTTTTGCAAAATCAGTAGTCTTTTTCTCTATACCTTCACCAACCTTGAACCTTGCAAACCGTCTTATAGATATGTTTTCACCAAGTTTAGCAATTACCGCTGTCAAAAGTTCGCTTATGGTTGTATCAGGATTTTTTACAAATGGCTGCTCCCAAAGGCATATCTCTTTAAGCAACTTATCAACCTTTCCCTCCACCATTTTTTCTATTACCTTTGCAGGCTTACCTGACTCAATCGCCTGTGTCCTGTAAATCGCCTTTTCCTTTTCAATAAAATCCTGATGCACCTCTTCCCTCTTTACATACTGCGGGTTTGCTGCAGCAATATGCATAGCAATATCTTTTACAAGCAACTGAAAATCTTCTGTCCTTGCAACAAAATCGGTTTCACAGTTGACCTCAACAAGAACACCTATCTTGCCCCCTGAATGTATATAATATCCGACAGTTCCTTCAGATGTAATCCTGCCTGCCTTTTTTTGTGCAGCGGCAAGCCCCCTTTCCCGGAGGAAGGTAACTGCAGATTCCATACAACCATTTGTTTCTGCCAGTGCCTTTTTGCAATCCATTATACCAGCACCTGTTGCCTCTCTCAAATCCCTTACCATTGATGCAGATATTTCCATTGTGCCTCCCATGTGTAACTTTCATGCTAAAATATTCAGATGAGTCAGGCAGATGTCCCCAAAAATCAATGTCTATTTTTGGCAGATGTGGTTTTGCTATACAGCAGGTTCCTGTGTAGGGACTGCCACTTCTGATTCTTGAGACACTACAGTTATGTCCCCTACTTCTTCCTTATCAGTAACTGCTTGCAGGGATTCTTCGTATAACTGCCTTCCCTCAACACAGGCATCTGCTATGGCAGATACAAAAAGTTTGATTGCCCGGATAGCATCGTCATTGCCCGGTATTACAAAGTCAATGCCGCCGGGGTCACAATTAGTATCAACAACAGCAACCACAGGTATTCCCAGTTTCGTTGCCTCCCTTATGGCAATTGCCTCTTTTTTTGAGTCAATAACAAACATTGCCTTTGGCAGTGCACCCATCTCTTTGATTCCTGCCAAATAGTTTTCCAGTTTCTGACGCTCCCTGTCCAGTTTAAGCAATTCCTTTTTTGTACGAAGACTCTGAGTGCCTTCTGCAGTCAAGCCTTCCAGGTCCTTTAATCTTTTTATGCTATTTTTTACCGTAGAAAAATTTGTCAGTAAGCCGCCAACCCATCTTGCATGTATATATAACATCCCGCATCTCTGTGCCCCTTCTTTAACTATATCCTGTGCCTGTTTTTTTGTTCCAACGAATAGAATCTTTTCACCCCTTGCCGCAATATTTTTTATAAAATCATATCCATCTTTGAACATCTTTACAGTCTGCTGCAGGTCTATAATATAGATACCATTCCTTGCCCCAAAGATGTATGGTTTCATCTTCGGATTCCATCTTGCGGTCTGATGTCCAAAATGAACACCAGCCTCCAGAAGTTGTTTCATTGTCAGATACGCCATTCTTTTAATCCTCCTTTTGGTTTTCCCTCCGTCCTTCTTATCTTTGTCCAGAATCCTGAAGAAATTCAGGACACCGCTGGAAAGTATGAAAGACGTGTGTTTTAAAAAGTATCAAGAATTTCTATCACAACACATTACCATTTGCAAGTATAAAAAATCGTTTGTCAAGAAAGGAAAGAGAAAGAGGATGCAAGAGGATGGCTATTTTTTCATATAGATTGCATAAATTGTTATGCCAACCCCTATTGTGATAGATGAGTCTGCAATATTAAAGGCAGGCCAATGGTATGAACCTAAATATAAATCTAGAAAATCTGTTACCTCACCGAATAATATCCTGTCTATAAGATTCCCTAATGCACCGCCTGCAATCATGGAAAGCCCTAATCTTGCAAGATGGGTTTTGGATTTTAAATAGAAAGAGGCAATTATTCCTATGGCGGCTACGGAGGTCCCTATTAAAAAGATTTGTCTGAACAGTTTACTCTCTTCTCCAAAGATGCCAAATGCAGCCCCTGGATTTCTTATATATGTGATATTGAAGATGCCCAGTATTACCTCAATAGACTGAAAAAGGACAAGAGAATCCCTGATAATGAATTTTGTAATCTGGTCAATGACCACAATAAGTGCGGCGGTTGTCAGAAATGTCTTATGTATGGTTAGTATTGATGCCTTCATATTTGCAAAAGTCCACTGTGGACTATCAGGTCAAAAATGATATAATATTAATCCTTACCTGTCAAACTTGAAATGGTGAGACGGCGACTTAAAATGGTGCCCCCCACAATAAAGTGCTGTTACCAAAATTACCAAAATTACCTTGACAGGTTCAATACATTTGTATACAGTATACAACAAATAGATGGTAATAGAAGTAGGATTATGCTGATTTTATTTGTCTGAAATCATGGCAAGAAATTATGGTATTACCCAAAGGTGTGATTTGGTAGATGTTGAGTTGCCAAGCCTCATGAGGGATAAATTCCCTTATGATTCCGTGTGCAAGGTCACCTTTGACGGAAAATTCCCTGAAAAAAAACCTACTGAAAGAATCTGGATAACAGATACAACATTCAGAGATGGGCAGCAGGCAAGACCGCCATATACTGTAAAGCAGATAGTTGATATTTATAAGATGTTGAATAAACTTGGCGGTCCGAATGGCGTAATAAGGCAGACAGAGTTTTTTATATATACGGATAAGGATAAACAGGCAGTTGAAGAATGCCTTTCTCTTGGGTTTGAGTTTCCTGAAATAACATCGTGGATAAGGGCTGTAAAGGAGGATTTCAAACTTGTAAAAGAGATGGGGCTCAGTGAAACCGGGATTTTAACATCTGCCTCTGACTATCATATATTCCTTAAACTCAAAAAGACAAGAAGACAGATTATGGACGAGTATCTCGGTGTTGTAAAGGCAGCCCTTGATGCAGGGGTTACACCGCGGTGCCACCTTGAAGATGCTACAAGGGCAGATGTCTACGGCTTTTGCATTCCGTTTGTTCAGGAACTAACAAAACTCCGTGAGGAGAGCGGGATACCCATAAAGGTAAGGATTTGCGATACAATGGGCTATGGTGTGCCGTGGCCTGATGCGGAACTTCCAAGAAGTGTACCAAAATGGATAAGGGCTGTGATTGATGACGGCGGCACACCCGAAGAACTTGTTGAATGGCACGGACATAATGATTTTCATAAGGTTTTAACAAATGCAGTGTGTGCATGGCTTTACGGGTGCAGCGCTGCAAACGGAACGCTCCTTGGCATAGGTGAAAGGACAGGCAATCCGCCTGTTGAGGCGCTTATCATTGAATACATATCTATTACAGGTGATTCAGGCATTGATACAACTGTTATAACAGA
>JACRPW010000007.1:0-11234 GCA_016223005.1 Deltaproteobacteria bacterium
CATATGGCGGTTTCAGTTTAGTTGCGGCATTCTTTGAAAAGATCAATATAAGGGAGGTCTTGGAGGCAGTCATCCCTGTCAAAGAGATTTCACCAAACAGCATCGGCATTTATGGCAAGGTATTGGCATATACCCTTATGCTATATGCTGGCGGCAGCAGGTTTTCACACCTGCTCTATCTTGGATGTCATGAAATATTGTCAACACTCTTTGCCGTCCAGAGACTACCCTTAGCCTCTACCACATTGACGAGGCTTTTTGGAAAGATAAATAAGTTAAAAGATGTGGAATCAATGTCTGATGGACTATGGAGTTATTTATCTAAACTTATACCATGGTCTAATATAATAGAAGACTGGCTGACATTTGATTCATCAGTGCTTGAGAGATATGGAAAACAGGAAGGGGTCCAGAAGGGATATAATCCCAATAAAAAAGGTCGGGGCAGCCACAACCCTCTCTTTGCCTTTCTGAACAAGAGCAAATATGTAGTAAACCTATGGAATCGTCCCGGCAATGCGGCATCGTGCAACAACATCCTTGGTTTTTTTGAATCCACATGGCATAGACTCAACGGCCTGATAAAGATAAATGGGATTATAGCAGACAGCGGTTTCTATTTGTTAGAGTTCATACAGATGATAGAGGTAAAGGGTCTCAAATATATAATAGCCGCCAGACTTTACGGGCCGTTACAGAGGAAGATATATTCCATTATCAATACCAACTGGGAAGAAATAGCAGACGGCATATGGGTTTCAGGGTTTATGTTCAAGCATAACGAATGGGATAAAGAACGGAGATACATAGCTGTGCGTCAGGATATAAAAAAGAGGAACCATGCTATGGGTAAGACCCTCCCTCTATTTAAGAATGATTTTGACATGAACGAATATCGTTACAGTGTATGGGTAACCAACTTAGAAGATAAACCATATGAGGTTTGGAATAAGTGCAGGCCGAGGGCAAATGATGAGAATACGCTGAAGGAGTTAAAAGAGGATTTTGCCCTTGGCGGTTTCTCAATGAAGAAGTTTTACTCTACAGAGGCATCAATGCTAATACGAGTATTCATCTATAACCTGTTTGTCTTATTCAGATACGAGATATTTGAACAGAAAGAGAAAATAGAACGATTAAAGACCATGAGGTATAAATACTTTGTGCTTCCTGCACAATTAGGAAGCGATGGCAGAAAGATGATATTAAGGATTTCCGTCATAAAACAGAAGGTGAGGTCTAAACTCCTATACCTATACAACCGCATAAATCAATATGTTCCTGCTTCCAATAACATTTGCAATGCATTTGGATGAACGAAAACGATCAAAGAATAAATAATAGGAGGGACATCAAAAATGCCGTAGATATTAGCTTTGTTAATAATGATTCGTGAATTGCCTTGATAGGCGTGGTTCTATAGGTATGTCTTTTTGAAATGCATTTTTTGGGTTAAATACTTCATTATCTTCATATTTATTAAATTTTTCAGGGAAGGCATTTTCTGGCATTAAGTAATTAAGCCTGTATCTGTATTGTTCAGGCAGTTCTTTGTTGAGTTTAATGCGGCTGAATATTGATACCATTGGGGTTGCCTTAAAGTCCTGATAGGTTTCTGCCTTTTCGCCTCTTTCAGATGATGAATAGTTATCTGCCCTGCTAACAAGGTAACTTAATGCCTTAGATTCTTCAGGGGCATTTTGGCAAAGCAAATTCTCTTTAAAATGGCTAGGATTTTCATGATGCCTCTGAACAAGTGTTTTGAATAAGTCAAAATCTACAAATTTAGAAAAGAACCCCTTAAATGCACTGACAAAATCAGATGAGACCTGAGGATGCTGCCCCTTCGTATCAAGCGAACCAAAACTACCTCTTTGCAGCATCTTCCCCACATCATGCAGCAACGCCCCCAGCACCACACTCTGGTATTCCTTTTTATCAAACCCGCTCATCTACTCCCTCCTTTAGAACGCCCCCTGCCTTTTCTCCCCCACCTTGACGGTCGCCCATCAGTCGTTTAATACAGCAATATTCATAATGGTTATTTTCAATTAACCTGTTTATTGCAAATTTATACCATTTATTTTCCCCTCTGTCATTAAAGTTTTTGTAATATTTTATCCCGCTCGGCAGGAGTAAAATCCTCGCCATAAAAACGTAAAAATATTTCTCGCCTTATCTCTTCCTTTTTGGCATGCGGGTTTCTCATTTTTACCGATGCGGACACCTGTTCCAGAGCAAAATCAAACATGGAAAAGCCCATCTGCAATCTTTCTTGTCCGCTTTTTTTCTTAAGCATTTCATGAAACCTGGATTCCATTTCTTGATTAGTATCATTCATTTATCCGCCTCCTTAAAAATATCTTCCAGTCCTAATTTCTTTACCCAACTTTTGATATAATTCATATCCAGTTCATCAACCGTTTTGATTAGATTTTTTACATCCTTGATTTGTATCTCTGAAAAACTATCCTTTGCCCAAAATAATTTTGAAATAATCAGGTCCTCCGGTGAAACAATATTAATGCTGCTCCCGCCAAAAATAATCTTTCTCTTTCGTCCAAACTCTATCCGGCTATATTCTTGATTTTTCCTGATAATAAAATCAACTTTAACAATAGCCTCATAGTGAATAACATTAAACATTCCCTGAGATTTCAGAGAATTTTTTATCGCCTCTTTATCTATATAAAAATCACCGGAAAATAACGAAAAAATCTTTTCCGTATCTTTCTCGGAAATCTCGATAACTATATCAATGTCTCTGGTCATACGAGGGGCAGCATAAAAATTAGCGGCTACTGAACCGCTTACCATATACGGTATACCGGCGGATTCTAATCTGCCCGTTACAATTTTAAGAACTTCTAACTCATCAATCATATTTATTTATACTCCCCGCCCTCTAAAATCAATAACTACCTTTTATTTCATATTTCCCCAGCCCAAAACTAGTCCCTTTTCCGACATGGAGTATTTCGCCAACTTTGATAAACGGCATGAATTCAGACATCTCTCCTTCAAAAACAACCTTCCCGACAAAGCCGCCCATCTTCATCCTGACATCCTGTCTTGCCGAATACCTCTCCCAGTCATGCCACTCTGTGTCTCTGTCTTTTACCTTAACTGCCTGCGCCCTTTCAATCAATCCCTTGAAATCAAGGTCAAGACGCTCTCCGTAATGGAAGTATGAGATGGTTGATATGCGGCGGAGGAGGCTCCTTATAAGGTGATGAAATTCCAAATCCACAACAAGGTCTCCGTTCACAATGATGCGGGTGGGGGTTAAGAAGTTTAGAGTTATGAATTTAGAGTTATGAGTTGAGGGGTTTGGAAATAAAGAGGTTGGAGAGGAATCATCTGAAGGAAAAAACTTAATTTGTCTGTCAGCGGAATTGTAAATCTGCTTTCCCCCACAAGTTACTTCCTTTAATTCATATTTCCCCCTTCCTTTTCCAATCCCGATTCTACCAAGTTCTTCAAAGGTGTAGATAAAATATGGAAGATAATCCACGGCTTTGCCGATAAGGATGAAATTGAATGTAATGATTTCGTCAGGCTGATAATTTGTCTTTGTTTCAAGTGGAGGCTCTATTACAAAAGGGTGCGGGGCTTTTTCGTATTTGCGGAGGATTTCCGAGTTTTCTGGCGGCGGGGTTTCAAAGACATAAGAATAGATACATTTTGATTTAAGAAGGCAGTTGCCGCAATCAGTGTTCCTGACGGTGCAGACGACCTTTTTGAAGGCGTGGCCGAATCCGCCGCGGAAGGTAGAGCCTTTGTAAATAGGGAGGATAATTGGCTCTATTGCCTTTAAGGTTAAATTAAATTTAACCACCGAAAACCTCCACATTATTTATACTAAAAAATATTTACATCTCTCTTTCTTCATCCCGTATTCCTCATGCCTGCTGCTATGCAGTTTATGCCTGCCATAAGGGTTTTTATAACCCTTTGCCTCTCTTCGCCCTTTATCCTCTTATCCCTTACCTTTTTAATCAAATCCACCAGAATATAATCAACAGGGTCTATGCTCGGCTTTCTTAAATTTATAGACCGCTGCAAGAATTTATCATTATCAAGTATATTCTTCTGCCCTGTAATCATTAAAATCATTTTAACGGTTAAATCAAATTCTTTTTTGATTTTTTTATAAACCCCATTCCTTACATTTTCATCTTTTACAAGAGAGGCGTAAAGTCTTGCAATATCCATATCTGTCTTTGCAAGAACCATTTGGATATTATCAACAAGATTGCTGAAGAACAGCCAATCTCTATACATCTCTTTTAAAAGTCTTTCCCCTCTTGACCCTTGACCCTTGACCCATATTTCAATTGCCGACCCAAATGGATACCATCCTGGTATAATGTGCCTGCTTAAGTTCCACGCAAAAATCCATGGGATAGCCCTCAAATCCTCTACTTTTTTAATGTCAGGCAACCCCCGATTGAAGCTATCGGGGGCTGACCTATAACTGGGTCTTGAACCAATCTTTAGATACTCAAGTTCATCTATAGGTGTTGCCTGATAAAAGTATGCAAGAAAATCCTCATCTTCAATCAATTCTCTATATAGTTTATAAGAAATTTGAGAAATCTCCCCAAATGCCTCTTCAAATATTTTTTCCTTCTCTGACTGTTCACTGTTCACTGCTAACTGTTCACTGTATAATGCTGCCTCCATTACACCTGCAATAAGCAGATTCAGATTATATGCAGCAGTTCCAAGGTTTGCATATTTTGATGATATAACCTCACCTTGCTCTGTTATCTTTATATTTCCATTAACCGTGCCTTTTGGCTGGGCAAGTATTGCCTTGTGCGTTGGACCCCCTCCCCTGCCCACTGTCCCGCCCCTGCCGTGGAACAGTCTTATCTTAACATTATTTTCTTCTCCAACCTCAACAATCCTTTTCTGTGCATTATACAACTCCCAATTAGATGTAAGGATACCGCCGTCCTTGCAGCTGTCAGAATATCCCAGCATAACTTCCTGTATATTTTCCCGCTGTGCAAGATACCTTTTATATACTTCATTTTGAAACAGGGTCTTTAGTATGTCGGATGAACCTCTAAGTGAACTTCATTATCTATGCCGCATAAACCAACCTCTTTGGCAAGAAGCATGACAGTCAACACATCACTTGCATTATTTGCCATGCTGATTACATACGAACCAAAGGCATCCCATGTAATCTCTTCCTGTGCCTCTTTAATAACCTTAAGTGTATTAAGAACCTCCCGCGTCTCATCTGTCCTATGACTGTAATCTGGCACAAGAGGTCTTATATTTAGAAGTTCCTTGGATAAGATTTTTACCTTTTCATTTTCAGGTAGGGCAAGATACCCTGTTTGGACGACACATGATTTTTCAAGGAGTTCTGCAACAGCCATCCTGTGAACTTCGCTGTGCTGTCTTATATCCAGTTTTGCAAGAAAGAAACCAAAGGTCTGTATCTGCCATGTCAGAGGTTCAATATCAAGTCTTGCAATCCTTTCGCCCTTATTTTCATTAAGGCTTGTCTTTATTATGTTTAAGTCATCTATAAATTCTTGAGATGTTCTGTAACTCAAACCTTCAGGTTTGATGCCTTCAAGGCTAAAGCCTTGAGTTACAGTTTCTTCTACCCTTGACGATTGACCCTTGACCCTTGACCCTGTTTTTAATGTATTTTCCAGTTTCTTTTTTATAAGAGAAAGTTTCTGCCTATATGGTTCGTGCGGATTTCTACTAATGACTGTCTGCCCATCAAGACCCATCTTTATTGCATCTTCTCTTATAGAGGTCAAAAGTTCCTTGCTTACAGGGACAAGGTATCTTGATATGCTCATCTTAGAGATAAGACCAGTTACAGTTTCAATGTATTTTGATAAGATGAGTTCCTTATGTCTCTTAAATGTCCATCTCGTCTTTTCAGAGGTTACAAATGGATTCCCATCCCTATCCCCGCCAATCCAACTCCCAAAATACAGGATAGATGGGATTTCAAAATCATGAGCAGGATAATATTTCTTTAACCAGATTTTCAACTCCTCATATAATCGGGGCAGCATCTCAAAAAATGTTCTATTAAAATAAAAGATGCCGTTTTCCACCTCTTCCTCTATACTTGGTTTCTCAAGCCTTATATCACCTGTCTGCCATAGTTTCAGAGTCTCACCAAAAATACCCGCCCCCAGTAACTCCTTTTCAATAGGTGACCATATTGGATTTTCTTTTTTAAATATGGCAAGATAAATACCCCTGTGTTTTTCAAGAACAGTCCGTCTTTTTATCTCTGTTGGATGGGCAGTAATAACAGGGACTATAGACAATCCATTTAACATTTCATTTATGTCCTCTGGAGAAACCCCTTGTTTTTTGAATGAAGATATACAATCTTCAATTGAACCTGCTACAGACAGACCGCTTCTTTGAATCTGCCGTCTGTCCTGCATACCAAAGTTTTCTTCAGCAATATTTATTAACTGGAAATTTAGAGCATATGCCTGAATAACATTGCTGGACGCATCTATATCAAGGTTGTTTATTATATTTCTGAGTCGGGTTCTGACATGATGTTTCAGACTGGCATTTGTAAGTAACTGGATGGTTTTAAGGAATGGACTGCCGCACTGTTCAAGAAGCACTTCATACAGTATACTTTGGAGATATTCTATATCCCTTATGAGTTGTTTGTCGTTATAGGTCATAGGATATGGGGTATGGGACGAAAAGCAAAAAACGAAAAGCGAAAAACTAATGTACCTTTGTTTTTCACTTTTCACTTTTCGCTTTACACTTTTCGTTTTTTGGTTATCTTATATACGCCTCTGATACATACCTTCTCATCATCCTATGGGTATTGAAATAATATGCATTCTTGCCTATGGCATTCTGCATCATCCTTACCCATGTATGTTTGTCGTTATAGAACATAGGGATAATAACCTTTTCCAATTTTGTATAGAGGTCATCAGCATCTCTTGTATCAATGTTTTCTGACAGCGAGTTTTCAGAGGGCAAGGGACCTATTGCCCAGCCTGTAAAACCTTCTATGTGTCCTTCTATCCACCAGCCGTCCAAAACGCTGAAATTCATGACCCCGTTATGTGCAGCCTTCATGCCGCTTGTTCCTGATGCCTCTCTGGGCCGCAGCGGTGTATTTAGCCAGACATCAACACCTGAAACAAGTTTTAGTGCAATATCCATATTATAATTTTTCAGATAAACTATATCTATAATGCCTTTGAGTTCCCTTATATGATTATGTATCTTCTGTATGAGTTCCTTGCCTTGTGTATCTTTTGGATGTGATTTGCCTGCATATATAATCTGGAGTCTGCCTTTTTTTGCTGTCTTCTTAAGCCTCTCTATATCAGAAAATAAAAGGTCTGCCCTCTTGTATGCAGTTGCCCTTCGTGCAAAGCCAATTGTCAGAACATCAGGGTCTGTCATTACACCTGTTTTTTCCTTTACGAAATCCAGAAGTATCTTCTTTGCCTCCATATGTGCATTCCACAACTCCTCATCAGGTATTCTGCCAATCCTCACAAATAATTCAGGCTCATTTGCCCAGCCGGGTATATACTTATCATAAAGCCTTGCCATACTTTCACATGTCCATGTATATGAATGCACACCGTTTGTTATGGCATGTATTTCATAACCAGGAAAAAGATTCTTTGAGACCTCGCCGTGTTTTTTTGCAACCCCATTAACATATTTGCTTAAATTAAGTGCAAGGAGTGTCATATTCAGGTTATCCCTGCCTGCAAGTTCCCTTAATACATTAAATGGGATTATCTCACCCATTACCTCCTTAACCATGTCATATGAGAACTTATCATGCCCTGCATCAACAGGTGTATGGGTTGTAAAGACACATAAATCCTTAACCATCTCTATATCCCAGATAAATCTTTCATCCCATACACTCTCAATATCCCTTTTGTGTTCCAGAAGGAGTTCCATGGTAAGAAATGAGGCATGTCCTTCATTCATGTGATATTTTTTTATATGAAAGCCCAGGGCATTAAGCATCCTGATACCGCCAATACCAAGTATAATCTCCTGTTTTAATCTGTATCTATTATCGCCGCCATACAGACAATCAGTTATCCTTCTGTCTTCAGGTGCATTGTCAGGCACATCAGTATCAAGAAAAAATACAGGCACCTTGCCGCCTGTAAGACTATCAACAAGATAAAGCCATGCCTGTATATAAACATCCCTGCCTTCTATCCCAACCTTTACCTTTTCAGACAAGAGTGTCATAAATCTGGAAGGCTCCCATGAAACATGGGACTCTGTCTGCCATCCGTTTTCATCTATATCCTGATTGAAATAACCTTTTCTGGAGATAAGTGTTACTGCAACCATAGGGAGTTTCAGATCAGCAGCACTCCTTATTGTATCACCGGCAAGAACACCAAGACCGCCGCTGTATGTAGGCATATTATTAAGCATACCCACTTCCATTGAGAAGTAGGCTATCTTTGGTTCTTTTAAAAATTCGTGAAATTGCACCATATTACTTTACCCCCCCTTTCTGACTGCAACTGCAATCTTACTAAAAAGAGATTAAGGGGTCAAGGTATTAACAAACCTGGCATACATCACAACTTTGTTTTCACATCTGTTTTACAGCACATACTCCGACAACAGGCGAAAAAATGCTGACTTTCTTTATTGACAAATGCATATGAATAAGCCATACTAATGCATATGGTAATGCATACTTGATGGCGGGGGGAAATTTATGAGGACAACACTAAACATAGAAGACGCGTTGCTTAACAAGGCAAAAAAAATGACAGGTATTCAGGAAAAAACCTCGCTTGTCAGGCTTGGGCTTGAATCATTGATAGCAAGGGAAAGCGCCAAAAGGCTTGCCAGTCTGGGGGGAACTGAAAAGGAATTGAAGATGATACCCCGCAGAAGAACTGCGGACAGATAAAATGGTTCTTGTTGACACTTCAGTGTGGGTTGAACATTTCCGCAGTGGGAATATCGGACTTAAGGCGCTGCTAAATGATGACCTTGTTATCTGTCATCAGTTTATTATCGGCGAACTCGCTTGTGGAAATATCAAAAACAGGTCTGAAATACTCTCCCTCTTACAGGCGATTCCTATGGCAATCCGTGCAGGGCATGAAGAAGTGATGCGGTTTATAGAAAATTATAAACTTATGGGAAAGGGATTAGGATACATTGATATGCATCTGCTTGCCTCATCTATTTTGTCCAAGGCTTCCTTATGGACATTAGACAAGAGGCTGCACGAGGTCTCGGTAAAATTAGGATTAGCATATCGTTGAACTAAAGGGGACAGGAACTAAAGAACTAAAGGGGACGCCTATTAATTTAGGACGGTTCTATTTATGTCGTTGTGTATAGTTACAAGTTCAGCGCTGGTTCCGTTTCAATCAAAATAAGGTGAAACCCTCACGAGCCTTGGCTCACAAAGGTACCTGAAAATACAGCACATACTCCGGATACTTTACAATATGGTAAACTTGTTGTAGCATTATGTCATGCCAAGAACCCTTGACATATATATACTTAAGGAACTTGCCATCCCTTTCATCTTAAGCAGCGGAATCTTATCAATAACACTGCTCTTAAGCAAATCGCTCAAACTAATAGAACTTATTGTGAACCATGGGGTCAGCATAATAGTAGTCTTAAAATTCTTATTCTTTCTCATGCCGCCGTTTTTAATCTATATAATACCAATTTCGTTTCTGCTTTCTGTTCTCATTACATTTAACAGATTTTCAGGAGACAATGAGATAACTGCAATAAAGGCATCTGGGGTAGGATTATATCGCTTGTCTGCCCCTGTGGCTGTAATGGCAATCATCACTTCTTTGTTATCAGCATACATAACCCTGTTTGCATTTCCATGGGCAAACCTTTCAGGAAAGAAACTGCTTTATGATGTAGCAAGAACAAAGGCTGCAACAGGTATAAAGGAAAAGACATTTAATGACATATTTGACAGGATTCTGATTTATGTAAACCATATCAGCCAGTCCAATGGAGATTTAAACGGGATTATGGTTTCAGAAGAGAGGCAGGATGAAACCTCCAATGTGATAATAGCAAACAGGGGAGTTCTTATGACAAACCCTCAATCTATGTCAGTAACCCTTCGTATGATGGATGGAACTGTGCATAAAACCATTAAGAAGACAAATAAATATACACTTTTAATGTTTAATACATACGATATAAACTTAAGGGTAAAGACATCTGATAATCCATCGGTATCCAGAACAAACAGGGAATTAACAATAGGAGAATTGCTGCAAAAGATTGACAAGACCAAGGCATCAGGGGAAAATGCATCACCTTATATTATAGATATGCACAAAAGGTTTGCCCTCCCATCTGCTATCTTTATATTCGGGCTTATGGGCATCCCTCTGGCAATCCAGCATGTCCGAACAAGCAGATACAGGGGTTTTATAATAGCACTTGCGGTCATGCTTATATATTACACCCTGTCAACTCTATTGGAATCTCTTGGTGAGGAGGGAAGGATAAACCCATTTTTTTCTTTTTGTGGTTCAAATATCATAATGGGTATAATAGGCATATATATCTTTTACAAGGCACATAAAGAGTCCAGAGTAAAATGGCTGGATAATTTTCAAGGGTTTCTTGCATCTGTTATTTACAGGGCAAAGGAGTTTCTGCAAAGGAAGGCAGGTTAATACCAAAAAACTTATGAAAATACTCGTTAGACATATACTAAAAGAATTTCTAAAGATATTTCTTCTGTGCATAGTAACATTGGTGTCCATATACCTCATTATAGACCTGTTTGAAAAAATAGATGACCTGATGGAAAACAAGGCAACCTTGTCAGAAGGGGTAAGATTCTTTTTATACAAGGTGCCATTTATATTGTATCAGACCATGCCTGTTGCCGTGCTTCTTGCAACACTTTTATCACTCGGGATACTTTCTGAAAATGTGGAGATTACTGCTATGAAGGCAGGAGGCATAAGCATAATAAAGATTATATACCCAGTAATTGCAGCATCAATAGTAATAGGCATCCTATCGTTTATTATAAATGAATTTATCTCACCCCCTGCGAAAAGACAGGCAGAGGTTATAAAAAAGATTAGAATAGAAAAAAAAGGAGATACACCTTCTTTTAAGCAAAACAGACTATGGTATGGCAGCAAAGAGAGGATATACAGCATTAGATATATTGACTCACAAAAAGGGACACTCCA